>CAZCGB010000698.1:0-1926 GCA_964498045.1 uncultured Isosphaeraceae bacterium | reverse complement strand
TCGTTGAGCACGATCAATCCCGCCAGCACGCCGTATTCATCAAGCACGAACGAGATGTGCGTCTGGCCTTTGCGGAACTCCTCAAGCAGGCGAAGGGCGGGCATGGATTCAGGCACGAACAGCGGCTGCCTGGCGAGGACCTTCAAGTCGATGGTCCTCTGCAACAGGCCGGCCTTGACCATGTCTTTGAGGTGCACCACGCCCAGCAGGCTGTCGAGACCCTTGCGGCAAACCGGGAAATGCGAATGCGATTCCGTGGCCACCGCAAGGCGAATCCGATCAGCTGAGGCGTCGGCGTCGAGCCAGACGATGTCGCCGCGCGGAACCATCAGGCTGCTGACGCGCTGATCTCCCAATCGGAAGATGCGCTCAACCAGTTCGCGCTCCTTCTCCATGAACACGCCCGATTGCGTGCCCTGCTCGATCAGGCCGCGGATGTCGTCCGCGGTGACCTCGTTGTTCTTCTCCAGCGTCTTGACGCCCACGACCTGCAGGATGAAATCCGTGGTGATGCTGAGGAATCCCACAAAGGGCCCGGCCATGCGCGCAATGACCGTCATGACCGGCGCGGTGATCGCGGCGATCCGTTCGGGGTTCGCCAGCGCCAATCGTTTGGGCAGCAGTTCGCCGACCATCACCGACACGTAGGTGACCGCGGCGATGACGATGGTCGTGGCGATGGCGCCGGCGTACGGCTCAAGCGTCGGCGACTTGCTGAGGGCGCCTTCAAGATGATGTGAGATCGTGGCTTCGCCGATCGCGCCGACAATGATGCCGATGAGCGTGATTCCCAATTGCACAACCGAGAGGAACCGCGTCGGCGAAGCGGCGAGCAGCAGCGCGGCCGACGCGCCGCGGCTGCCGCGGTTGGCGGCGTGTTCCAGCCGCACCCGGCGCGAAGATACCAGCGCCATCTCCGACATCACCAGCACGCCGTTGAACACGATCAGAACCAGCAGGACGAGAATTTCCATCGATGCCTCCTCACGGAGCAGGTGCGGCCGGCCGCAAGCGAGTCATGGTGGCAATACCACTCGTCGCGCATGTCATCGTCGCTGCAGACCACGCAGCGAGGAACGTGGCTTCATTTGGCCTTGTAGAACGGCAGCGGCACGATCTGGGCCTCGACCGTCGCCTTGCCGAGATCGATCTGAGCGACTGTCCCATTGGCGCTTTCCGCTGCGTCAACGTAGCCCATCGCGATGGGATACCCAAGCGTCGGGCTCAGGCAGCCGCTGGTGACGAAGCCGACCTGCCGGCCATCGCGCGAGATCGGCATCCCCTGCCGGGCGCTTCGTTTGCCTTCGAGTTTCAGGCCGACGAGTTTGCGCGCCGACCCATCTTTGGCGATGCGCTGCAGGGCGGTTTGTCCGATGAAGTTCCCGATCTCTGGATTGTCCGCGCCTTTGTCGAGCTTGATCGCGAAGTTGAGGCCTGCGGAAACCGGATCGAGTTCCTCGGTGATCTCGTGGCCATACAGCGGCATGCCGGCTTCGAGCCGCAGCGAATCGCGGGCGCCGAGTCCGGCGGGCTTGATCAGCGCGGCGTCAGCCTCCCCGCCGAGCTTGCCCATGAGCAATCCCACGGCCTGATTCGCCATGCGCGAGGGCAGAATGACTTCCACGCCATCCTCGCCGGTGTAGCCGGTGCGCGAGATGAGCAGCTTCATGAAGATCAGATTCTTCTCCGCGAAGCGATAACGCTTGAGCGTCGGCACCTCCGTGGAGAACTTGCCGATGAGCTCGATGACCTTCGGTCCCTGCAATGCGACCATCGCCGTGCTCTCGGTTTCATCGACCATCTTGAAGACAAAACCCCGCGCCGCCTTCACATCCTCGAAATGCTTGAGCAACTTCAGGCGATTCGAGGCGTTGACGACCATGATGAATTCCGCTTCGCCCAGGCGATACACAAGCACGTCATCTC
>CAZCGB010000697.1:0-1931 GCA_964498045.1 uncultured Isosphaeraceae bacterium | reverse complement strand
AGCGAACATGAGTTCGCCGAGTTCGCCAAGGCCAGCCCGGGATTGCTGCTGGCGAACATGACCGAGTTCGGCAAGACGCCCGATATCTCGGCCGAGCGCTTCGCGCAACTCGGCTATCAACTCGTCATCTATCCCTTGAGCATGATGCGGCTGGCGATGGGCCACGTGACGCGCGGGCTGGAGTCGCTGAAGAAGCACGGCTCGGTGCGCGAAACCCTGCCACACATGCAGACGCGCAAGGACTTGTACGAGTTGCTGGGCTATCAGCCGGGCGTGCAGTGGAACTTCCCGAATCGGGCGCCTTGAAGTTTCACCACGGAGATCACGAAGAGCACAGAGGAGGGAAATTGGATGTTCTGATGAGCATTCGCGAACTTTCGTTCGGATCGCGTGATATCAGCTGCTCTGCCGTGAACGTCAACTGCGATGTGGCGGCCACATCGCTTCCCCATCCCTCTCGCTCCGTGTCCTCCGTGATCTCCGTGGTGAATCCCGAACCGACCGCCCCGCCGACCTCGCCGCGCGATGATGCGGAAACCGATCTTCTGCTGCGCTTCGTGCACGAGCGCGATGTGCGCTGCCCGCGCTGCGACTACAACCTGCGCAATCTCACCCAGCCGGTGTGCCCGGAGTGCCGCGAGGAGTTGCACCTGGCGGTGGGGCAGTCACGGCCGAAGATTCACTGGCTGATTCTGGCGATGGTGCCGGGGACATTTTCGGGCATCGCGGCGTTCTTCATGCTGGGCATGATCATCATGGTCAGCATCAGCCCGACCGGCCGCATGCCCTGGCAGCCGTACGTGATGGATGTGTTCGGCTGGATCAGCGGCGCGTCCGCGGCGGCGATGTTCTTCCGACGTTGGCGCTTCCTCAAGCGCACGATGGAGTGGCAGATGTCGATGGCTGGCGTGATCTGGTTCGTGCACATCGCGTTCTTCCTCACGATGTGGGCGCTGCTGCGATGACAATCGCCTGACACGCTGGACGGGGATCGCTGCGGCGGCGAAGATCACGATGTGGATGAGCCTGCGGTCCAGACGCCCGACAACCAGCCCAGCGACGCGGCCCGCCTGCTTGTGGAGTACCTGCGGCACCGCGATGTGCATTGTCCGCGCTGCGACTACAGCCTGCGCAACGCCGTCAGCGCCAATTGTCCCGAGTGCGGCGAGCCGCTGCGGCTGGCCGTCGGCCTTGAGCGCCCCATCATGGGTGCGCTGCTGGCCGCCGTCGCGCCGGGGCTGGGGTGCGGCGTGTGCGCGGTCATCTTCAGCGCGATGATGCTCGCGCATCCCGGCGCGCCGCCGCAGATCGTGCTGGCCACCATCCTGATGTTCATCAGCGGCATGCTGGCGCTCGGCATCATGGTCATGCGCCGGCGCTTCCTGCGCCAGCCGCGCGAGCGCCAGCGCGCCATCGCCATCGCGTCCATCGCCATCAACATCATGCTCGTGGTGCTGCTTGGCGCATCATTCAATTGATCGCACGGAACGCAAGCATGAATCTTGTCCAGCAGAAAGTCGCCCAGGCCATCCGCATCCTCGATGAACTCGACATCGACTGCTGGCTCACCTTCGTGCGCGAAACGGATGGACGCCCACGTCTTCCAATTCGTTCAATTTTTTGGGGTTGCGCCCCAGCCCGGTCACATCCCAGCCCATGCCAAGCAGGCGGCGGACTAACGAGCCGCCCAAAAAACCAGTCGCGCCGGTGACTAACGCTTTCACAAGAGTCTCTTTTCCGCAAGCGCCTTCAATTCTTCGCGGATGATCTTGGAGTTATGCCGCGCGTCAGTTGGGAATCGTTTCATAAATAAAAATGTTTCGATCTGCGAAGCCTGCCGATGACCCTATGCCATATCTCTCAACTCGACGATGATTTTATCTATGATTTACACAGCTCGTCGTACAAATTCCACCCACAAACCGGGCATG
>CAZCGB010000696.1:0-1936 GCA_964498045.1 uncultured Isosphaeraceae bacterium | reverse complement strand
CTCGCACAGGAGCCGCTCCAACGCGGCAAGGTCAATGTCGCCCTTGAACGGCGCAACGTGGGCCGGTTGCAGGCTTTCCATAGGAAGCAGATCGACGGCCTGCGCGCCGCTGTGTTCAACGTTTGCGCGCGTCGTGTCGAAGTGCGCGTTGTTGACGATGATCTTGCCACGCCCTTCCGGCGTCGGGCCGAGAAGCGTTTCGAAGAGGATTCGCTCGCTGGCCCGTCCCTGGTGGGTGGGCAGCACGTTGTCGAAGCCCGTCACGCGCCGCACGCAGCGCAGGAATCGGTAGAAACTGGAGGCGCCTGCGTAGCTCTCATCGCCGCGCATGATGCCGGCCCATTGCTCGCTGCTCATCGCGCCTGTTCCCGAGTCCGTCAGCAGATCGATGATCACATGCCGGGCGGGTATGCGAAAGAGGTTGAAGCCCGCGCGGAGAAGATGCCCGCGACGCTGCGCCGGAGTGCTGAGCCGGATGGGCTCGACAGATTTGATACGGAACGGCTCGATGATCGTCTTCATGGCGCAATCAACCTCGGCGGGCGCGATCGCTCACGCTGACAAGGCTAACGGCACAAGGCGCTCTGATCGCGTTTGTCGCGGCAGGCAAATGACCCCGTTTTCCGCGACGCGCACTTGAATTTCAGAAGGAGGAAACGGCGGCTCGCGCCGGTGATGCGAAAGCACAAGGCCATGCGCTCAAGAAACCGCGCGGCGACGGCTGGTGGACCGCGCATTCGAATCTTGCTGCAGTTTCAATCGGGCCTCCGATCGCTCGAGTTCGCTGCGGCGGACGGCGATGCTCTGAGGAGCGTCGATGGCGATGCGCACCTTCTGCCCCCGCACGCTGATGATGCGAACCTCAATCTCATCTCCGATGCAGACCGATTCGCCTGCTTTTCGCGTCAACACCAACATGCTTCGCCTCCGTGCAGGCGGCGCCTGCACACTCCCGGCGCTCGCTCTCTCGCTTGCGATCGTTGCTCGCAAGCGGCCGATCGATGGGCGTCGAGGATCATCTATCGGCAGGAAACAATACGCCCGATAACCCAAACAAGTTCCGCACGAAGTGGAAATATCGCCGCAATTTGCAGCGAAATACAGGAGGATCGTCGCAGAATACCCTCCTCGGCCAGAATCACTGCGCCTGCTCGCTCACCACGACGCCTTCAATGATCGTGCCGGTGCAATGGGTGACGTACTCGAACGGGTCGCCGTCGTAGAGTGCGATGTCGCCATCCTTGCCGACTTCGATCGTGCCGACGCGGTTGTCGATTTTGAGGATTTTCGCGGCGTCGCGCGTGATGGTGGCGAGCGCATCCTCGAACGACAATCCATTGGCGGCGGTGATTGCGGCCTCGAAGAGCGCGACACGGGTCTTGGGCACGTAACTTTCGTAGCCGCTCTGCAAGGCGATGGGAATCCCCGCCGTGTGCAGTTTCGAAGCCGTCTCGAAACTCTGATTGTCGGTTTCGCCCACCGCGCGCTGCATGCTCGGATGCACGATGACGCTCACGCCAGCCTTCTTGATCTCATCGATCATGAGATACGCCTCGCTTGCCGAGTCCAGCACGATGCGAATCTTGAATTCGTCCGCCAGGCGCAGCGCCGAGGCGATGTCCTGCGCGCGGTTGGCGGTGACCAGCAGCGGAATCTCGCGCTTGAGCACGCGGGCGAGCATATCGAGTTTGAGATCGCGCTCGGGGCGTTTGGACTCGTCAGGCCGGGTCTGCTTTTGCAGGTATTCCTCCGCCTTGACGAAATCGGCGCGGAGCATGGCGAGTTCCTTGCCGCGCGTGCCGGGCGAGGATTTGTCGCGTCGCTGCGCCGCTTCGCCGAGCGTGACCGCGACCATGGCTTCAGGCACGACCACGGCTTCCTCGATCGTTTTGCCACGGGTTTTGACGACGCACGTTTGGCCGGAGATGAGCTCGCC
>CAZCGB010000695.1:0-1936 GCA_964498045.1 uncultured Isosphaeraceae bacterium | reverse complement strand
GTGAGGGCGAGACCGTCGGCGGGTCGATGAGCCAGTTCGCCGCGTCGCTGTTGACGTAGAACTGCACGCGGACGGATGGAATCGTCTTGCGCTCGCGCGTCTCGCTGGCCGCCCATGCCCAGATGAGCACTGCCACCAGCGTGACGATCAGATACGTCCAGATTTCCTTGTGCCAGGACATGTTCGATGGTTGGAGTCGGCGATGAGCTCTGCGGAACGGGCGTTCAAGTTGCCTGTCGGAACGTGCGAGGCGGTCGTGATGATCGACGCGCCATATGTGGCGAATCGCCTGCCCGACTCATGCGGCGGTCTGTCGGCTTGGTGCTGACGTGATGGCGGTTTCGATCTTCGTCGGCCGATCGGCGAGAGAGTCGATCACCGTCGGCCGATCGGCGATGGTCGGCGGCCTGGCCTGCAGTCGGCCGGCCAACACTGTCGCGACCTCGTCGCGCGGAATGTCAAAGTCGATGCGGCCGGTCTCCGCGATGCTGATGCGCCCGGTTTCTTCACTGACGACGACCACCAGGCAGTCGCTTTCATTGGTGATGCCTACCGCCGCCCGATGTCTCGATCCGACGTTCGCCGGCAGCGTACCCTCCTCAACAAGCGGAAACTGCACGCCCGCGGCGACGATGCGGTCGCCGCGAATGACGACGCCGAGATCGTGCAACGGACTGTTCGGCCAGAAGATGGTCTCAAGCAGCCGCGCGCTGATGACCGCATCAAGCGGTTGCCCGACTTCCGCCAGGCTTCCCAACTGCACGTTGCGCTCGATCGCGATCAACGCTCCAAACTGGTTCTTGCTCAAGAACAGCGCGGCGTCGGCGATGGCGGTCACCACGCGATGCTGACTGCGCGTTGCGCGGAAATGAGCAGGGCTGCTCAATCGAATCAGCGCCTGTCGCAGTTCGGGCTGGAAGACCACGATCAGCAGGATCGCCAGCAGATTCAGAAAGCGATCGTAGATGAAGTTCAATCGGGCAAAGGTGTCGCTGTTGTGACCGAGCACGCGCGTCAGCAGCGTGATGAGCACAAGCAGGATCGCGAAGCCCTTGATGACGCCCGCGCCGCGCGTGCCGCGAAGAAATCGGAAAACAACGTATACGCAGCCCCAGATGACCGCCATCTCCAGGACGACCTCGTAGAGCGAGTACGCGCGAATGAGTTGAGCGGGGTTGCCGAGGTCCAAGAGACAAAGTCGTCAAGAGTCAGAGTGCAGAGGTCAGACATCCATCGTTGGTTGGGGCGCGGTCAGGTCAGGGCCGACTGTCAGTCGACGAACTCGGAACAACGCAATCATCGCCAGTATAAGCCTGTTCAGCCGAGTCGCTCCGGCCCTCTTGCTTCGATTCATTGGGATCGCCCGCGTGAATCTTCATCGACAGCCGCGTACCATTGCGAGCATGTCACGATTTGGAACGGATTATCAGATCGCCCGCGCAACCGGCCGATGCGCCGCCACCGATCGCGTTCTGGAACCAGGTTCGACCTGCATGGCCGCGCTGTGCGAGCGCCCGGGCGAAGATGGCTTTGAGCGACGGGATTTCACGTTGGAATCGTGGGAGTCCGGCCACCGTCCAGACGGGCTTTTCAGCTACTGGAAAACCACCGTTCCGCATCCGGACGACAAGCCGAAGCTGGTCATCGACGAAGCGGTTCTGCTTGATCTTTTCGAGCGTCTGGCCGCGGATGGGCGGCCGCAGAGGGTGGCGTTCCGATTCGTTCTTGGCCTGATCCTGATGCGAAAGAAACAGATGAAGTTCATCGGCCGTGAATTGCAGGGCGCGACGGAGGTGTGGCTTCTGCAATCGCGCGGCTCGGCTGGAATGGATCCGCCACCCCCGCCCATTCGCCTGATCAATCCCCAACTCGCGGATGAAGACGTTCGCTCGCTCATTGAGCAGCTCGGCGAGATACTCCAGGGTGAGCTCTGAGC
>CAZCGB010000694.1:0-1952 GCA_964498045.1 uncultured Isosphaeraceae bacterium | reverse complement strand
CGCGGTGCTGTTCTTCGTCTCGGTCGGCATGCTGTTCGATCCGTCGTTCGTCGCGCATCATCCGTGGATGGTGGCGGCCGGCCTGGGCATCGTGCTGATCGTCAAGCCGCTCGCGGCGATGATCATCGTCGCCACGCTCGGCTACAGCGCGCGAACCGCGCTCACTGTCGCCATCGGCCTTGCGCAAATCGGCGAGTTCTCGTTCATCGTCTCACAGGTTGCGCGAGGCCACGGCTTGCTGGGCGAGGAGGGCAACAACATCATTGTCGCCACCGCCATCATCTCCATCACGCTCAATCCCCTGCTGTTCCGCTCGATCGACCGCATCGAAGGCTGGCTTCGCAGGCGCCAGAAATTGTGGGACCTGATCAACGCGCGCGGCAACAAGCGCATGAACGCCATCAACGCCGCGGCGACGGCGAACATCGAATCGTCGGAAAAACCGCTGGCGGTCATCGTCGGCTACGGCCCGGTCGGCCGCGTCGTCGACGCCCTGCTGCGCGACAGCGGCATGGAGACCGCGATCATCGACATGAACATGGACACCATCGGCTCGCTCACTCAAAGCGGCCGGAACGCCATCTACGGCGACGCGACGCGCAACGAGATTTTGGAGACCGCGGGCGTGAAGAAGGCGGTGCACCTGGTCATCACGCTGCCGCATTCATCGAACCGAGGCCCGATGGTGCTCGCGGCGAGGGAACTGAATCCCAACATCGAAGTGACGGTGCGCGCGCGATACCTGCGCGAGCGCGAGGAGTTGGAACAGGCCGGCGCGACGAACATGGTGTTTGAGGAAGGCGAGGCCGGCATCGCCCTGGCGCGCGTGATCATGCAAGGGCGCGGCATTGACGACGACACCATCGAACGGATGCTGACCGCGCTTCGCCAAATCTGGGGCCTGAATCAGCCGCCGAAGGCGAACTGATGCGCGACGAGTTCCGCAACGAAAGCCCACGGACTCCTGTCCGTGGGACCGATCGGCGATTCGCGTGCATCGGTCCCAGGCACCATAGTGCCCGGGCTTTGGAGTTGATCGTCAGAACTCCGCGTGCCCCGGCGTGCGCGGGAACGGAATCACATCGCGGATGTTCGCCATGCCCGTGGCGTAGATGATCGTGCGCTCGAAACCCAAACCGAAACCTGCGTGTGGAACCGTTCCATACCGGCGCAAGTCGCGGTACCACCAGTACGCTTCCTTGTGCAGTTTCATCTCCTCGATGCGGCGATCGAGCACGTCCAATCGCTCTTCGCGCTGGCTGCCGCCGATGATCTCGCCGATGCCTGGCGCGAGCACATCCATGGCGGCGACGGTCTTGCCATCGTCATTCACGCGCATGTAGAAGGCCTTGATGTCCTTCGGATAATTCATCACCACGACAGGCCGGCCGACGAGTTCTTCCGTGAGATAGCGCTCATGTTCGGACTGCATGTCGATGCCCCACTTCACGGGGAATTCGAACTTCTTGCCCTTCGCCACGGCCTTCTCAAGCGCGGCGATGGCGTCGGTGTAGTTCATCCGCTCGAAACTCGATTCGACGAACTTTTCCAGCCGCTTGATGCATTCCTTGTCGATGTGCTCTGCGAAGAACGCCATGTCATCGCCACGTTCGTTGAGCAGCGTCTTGAAGAGGTACTTCAGGAACGCCTCGGCAAGATCGGCGTCGTCGTTCAAGTCGGCGAAGGCGATTTCCGGCTCGATCATCCAGAACTCGGCGAGATGCCGGGACGTGTTGCTGTTCTCAGCCCGGAACGTCGGGCCGAAGGTGTACACGTTCGACATCGCCATGCAGTACGTCTCGACGTTCAACTGCCCGGAGACGGTGAGGAATGATTCCTTGCCGAAGAAATCCGTGGCATGATCGACCTTGCCGCTGGGATCGCGCGGCAGATTGACCAGGTCAAGCGTGCTCACCTTGAACATCGCCCCCGCGCCCTCCGCATCGCTCGCC
>CAZCGB010000693.1:0-1954 GCA_964498045.1 uncultured Isosphaeraceae bacterium | reverse complement strand
GGGCAACATCTTCGGCAGTTCTTCCACGGGAGCAGCCGCAGGAAGGCCTTGCGGCAGGCCCGGCAATACCAGCGGCATCGCATCGCGCCAATGCGTGCCGATCGGGATCGGCAGCGCGATGCGATCCTCGCCCACCGCGCCGCCTTCAGTCTTCGATGGAAACCAAAATGGAGTGCTTTCATCGCCTTCGCGAATCCGCTTCTGCCAGAAGATATGAATGCGCTGCTTCGCGCGCGATCCCGTCCGAAACGCCAAAGGCACGAACCCGATCGACTCCCAGAACCAATTCGCCTGGATGTCCTGCGCGCACCAGCAGCAGAACAGCTTGCAGCCATACGCAGCACGCTCGAACACGCTCTTGATGAGCATCGCGCCCACCAGGTGCCGCTGCCGCAGCGGCATGACATTCAATTGATACACGATGCCCACATCATCGCGCTTCATATATTGATCCTTCGACAGCACATACCCCATTTGCACCGCGTCGCGGCCGTTCGCGCCGACTTCTTCGGCAATCAGCACCGCGCCGTTCTCGATATGCGCCGTCATCGCCTTGGTCGGCATGAACCCCACCATGTGCGAATGCATCTTCTGCAACGCATCGACAAACGGCAGATCAGCAATCGTGGCCAATCTGACGTTGATCGAACAGCGCGGCACCGGCGGCTTCGCCTGCGACAAGGCTCCGCCTTGTCCATCAGTGTCCACACGCCGGATCGCCGCACTGCCGCTGCCGCTGCTGCTGCTGCTGCTGCTGCCGTTGACGATGTGCTCGAAGGTATTCATGTTGAACGTGCTCATGAGGATTCACACGATGTTCACCGGCACAGCGTTCCACGTCGCCGCGGGCGTTCCGCTGCTCGAGCGAATGCCGGTGGTGTCCGTGCAGCGCGTGGTGTCGGCATCGACAGGCGGCGAGAACGGCCCGGCTCCGCCCGTGGTCACCAGCAGATTCGTGGCATCGACCCACGACAGCGGTGCGTTGCCCGCACGATCCATGCCCAGGACGTTGAGCTCGATGTTCGCGCCATCGCCGACCGGCAGCGAGGTCGTGTCCATCGCCTGATCGAACTCGATGACCAGTTCTCGCAGGCTGGTATCGAACTTCGCGGAGACGACGATCGGGGCTGCGACCTCACACGGGAAAGGTCGTGTGAGACACGAAACCTCCTGAAGAGTTGCGGATGCCCGGCTCTTCGTACGGGATGTTGATGACCGTCGCCGCCGCCACCGACGCATCGAACGTCAGCGCCAGCACATTCGGGCTCGTCAGCGTCGCGCTCACGGGGTCCGCACCCGCGACATCGGTGGTGTACTGCGGCACGCCGCGCATGATCACCGGCTGATCAAACGTGATGGTCAGCACGCTCCCGGCCGCGACCGCGTTGGTCATGCTGATGGGCGTGGTGGGCTGGGGACGATTGACGGACATGCTCCGCCGCGTGCTGCGGCGATTCGGCCTGGCTTTGGTGATACCCATGATTGGTCCTTTCTAAGGAAGGCTTGAGGCTTGAGGCTTGAAGGCTTGTTTTGACGGTTCGACTTTTCGAAGTGTTGACGCTTGCCGCCGTCAGGCGGCGATCGCCATGCTGATCGGCAGGCTCCACGGCCCGGTCTCGCCCTTGCGGCTGGACCACTTGGCGAAGTACGTCGCCTGCTTGCCGTTGTCTTCCGCGCCGAACTCGACGCTGATCGGGTTCTTGGTGAACTTGCCGATGAACTTCGCCGTCGCTGGGTTGGCATCAGCCTCTTCGCCCACGTGGCAGAACAGAAGAATGTCTGAAGCGCCGAACGGCTTGCCGCGCTTCTCGGGATCAAGCGAATCCGCGAACGAGATCGTGTGCGAGCCTGGCGTCGCGGCCTTGATGTTCACCAAAGGCGAGGTCTGCGGGCATTCGATCGGCTCACGATCAGGGTTCACCGGCCGCACGCCCGCCAGCACCTTGTTCTCGTC
>CAZCGB010000692.1:0-1959 GCA_964498045.1 uncultured Isosphaeraceae bacterium | reverse complement strand
GTGATCGTCCGGACGGTCATGATCGACGCCATCCGAAGCAAGTACGACGCGCTGATTGCGGCAGACCGGATTCATGAAGCGCTCGTCGCGGCACAGCAGTGCAGTCGACTTTGCAGGGAGCACCTGGCCGGTGAGCCGAACGACCTTCCGATCCGCCAGTTTCTGCACGAATCGCTGCAACGAGAATCCGAGGCGCAGCTGCAGCTGCGCGACTTCACGTCGGCCATTCGGCTTGCGCACGCCTCGCTCGAGGAGGCCGCGATGATGCGACAGCGTGAGCCCTCGGCAGCTCACCTGCGCGGGGTGGAATGGACCGCAAATGTGTGGCTGCTGATGGCGCTTGTCTCAGCGGCGGAAAGCGTCGGCGCGGATGCGCAACTCCGCCAGGCGTCGATCGCCGAAGCGCATGAGCTCCTTGTGACCATCGACCGGCTGCAACAGGAGTCGGCTGAATCGGGAACCGCGCTGATGGGCGTCCCTGAAGCGCAGAATCAGTGGTTGGAACAGTTGGCCTCCCTTCGCGGGCGCCTTGCTGCGCTTACGCCGTGAACTTCGCAAAGCACACGCTCACGTTGTGCCCGCCGAAGCCGAAGCTGTTGTTCAGCGCGTAGCGCACCTTGATTTCCTGCGCCGTGTTGGCCACGAAGTTCAGGTCGAAGCCCTCATCGGGATTCTCAAGATTGATCGTCGGGGGCAGCACGCCGTGATGCACGGCAAGGACCACCGCGACCGATTCGATTCCGCCCGCCGCGCCCAGGGCGTGGCCGGTCATGGACTTGGTGCTGGACATCGCCACCTTGGTCTTCTCGCCGAAGAGGCTCTTCACAGCCATGACTTCGGCGGCGTCTCCAAGCGGCGTGGATGTGCCATGCGCGTTGATGTAGCCGATGTCCTGCTTGTTGACGCCCGCATCGTGAATCGACGCTTCCATGGCGGCTTTCGCGCCGATGCCCTCGGGATGCGGCGCGGCGATGTGGTTGGCGTCGCCCGATGTGCCGAAACCGACGACCTCGGCGTAAATCCGGGCGCCGCGCTTCCTAGCGTGCTCAAGGTCCTCGAGCACGATGACGGCTCCGCCTTCGGAGAGCACGAAGCCGTCGCGATCGCGATCGAACGGACGCGAGGCGCGCGCGGGATCGTCGTTGCGCTGCGAGAGGGCCTTCATCGCGGCGAAGGAACCAACGCACAACGGCGAGATCGCGGCTTCGGTTCCGCCAGCGAGAATGACGTCCGCGTCGCCGCGCTGAATGAACTGGAACGCGTGGCCGATCGCATGAGCGCCGGTCGCGCATGCGGTGGCGGTGGCGGTGTTGGCACCGCGGAGGTTGAAGCGGATGGAAACGTTTCCCGCGCAGGCATTGACCATCAGCCGCGGCACGGTGAAGGGCGAGATGCGGCGCGGGCCGGTTTTCAGCAGCTTGGCGTGGCCTTCCTCGATGGTGAGGATGCCGCCGATGCCCGAACCGATGGCGACGCCTCGACGGCCGAAATCGCCGGAGTTGAAGTCGATGCCGCAATCGCGGGCGGCTTCGTCCGCGGCGCACAATCCCAGCGAGCAGAACCGATCCATGCGCTTGAGTTCGTTGTGTTCGATGATGTCGCCCGGGTTCCAGTTGCGCACCTCGCCGGCGATGTTGACGGTCCACTCATCGCTTTGTTGAAAAGCGGAGATGCGATCGATGCCGCTGCGGCCATGGGTCAGCGAATCCCACAGTGCGGGCACGTTGTTGCCGACATTGGTGACCGCGCCAAGCCCGGTGACAACCACTCGTCGCTTGGTCATGCTGGTCATGGGAGAAGTGGCATCAAGGCGGGAGTGATCACGGCGTCATAGACATGACGCCGAACGCGCTCACGAGCCCTGGGCGCGCTTGATGTAGTCAATCGCCTGGCCGACGGTCTTGATCTTCTCGGCCTCTTCGTCGGGACTCGAGGTTTCGAATTCGTCCTCAAACTCCA
>CAZCGB010000691.1:0-1962 GCA_964498045.1 uncultured Isosphaeraceae bacterium | reverse complement strand
GGTCAGCCGAACCGCTTCCGTGCGCGACCCAAATGCCGCCGCAAGCGCGCATGACTGGTTCCATGGCCGTGACCAAACCGCTTGCCGGGTGCAGAACGCGCACGGCGCCATCCGCCGTCTTGTCGTGCATGTACGGCTCGCGATTGGCGAGCACGATGATTCGCTCGCCATGCAGATGCTGGGTGAGCGTGTGTTTCAGGCGACGCGGCGTCCACGCGCCGCCTTCTTCATCAAGAGCCTGCTCCGAGGAAATGCGCTCGATCAGGTCACGCACGTCCTGCAGAATCGGCTGGAATTCCTGATTACGCGATCCGCTCTTGAGGAATTGGCGAACCTCGCTCGTCCAGCCCCGGCGCAAGAATCGCGTTGCCACGAACGTGATGAGCGATGCGCCCGCCGCCAGCACGAGGAATGCGATGAGGATGAACTGCTGAACTTTGGCTTCTCGACGATCGACGAATGCCATGTCATGAACCAGCGCAACGAATCCCAGCGGCGCTTCATCCCGCTCAATCGGAATCGTCGTGATGTGCACACGTCCACCCGTGAGGTCTTCGGTCACACCGACGGTCTTCCACTTGGTGTCCTCGGCGTCGGCAGCCGGGCGAACGCGCTGTGCGAGATCGCTGCACGATATGGAAGGCGGGAATGCTTCGGTCGCCGCCAGCAATCCAGCATCGGCCGAACATGCTGCGGCGGCCATGATTCGCTCATCATGGGTCAGGTCGGTGAGAATGTCGTCCAGCGCTCGTCGGTCTGACGACGTCCAGTGTTCAATGAGCGAAGAACGAACCCCGTTCACCGCAAGTTGCGCGCGGAGCATCATGTCGCGCTCAAACCACGCCTGTGTGGTCTCATTCACGATGCGCAGCGACACCCACGCGAGCAACGCGAGTCCGATCACGAGGATCGCAGCAAATCGCGCGATTCGAATCACGATGTTCTTTTACAGCGAGCGGAGACTTGCAGCAAACCGGGGTAGACTCCTGTCGTGGACATCAACGCACCGAATCGATCAACGAATGAACTGTCCTCTCGCCTTGAGGAACTCGCGCGAACCCCCGTCCTGCTGGTGGCCAGCGACTTCGACGGCACGCTGTCACCGATTGCTCAGGAGCCTTCGGAGGCCAAGCCCAACCGGGAAGCGGTGGTCGCGCTGCACGCGCTGGCGGCCACGCCCCAGACGCACGCAGCAGTGATCTCTGGCCGTGGCCTTCGCGATCTCTCATCGCTCTCGGGCATTTCCGGCGAGGTCTTCCTGGTCGGAAGCCACGGGAGCGAGTTCGATCCGGATTTTGCCCATCGCCTGAGTCCAGAACTTGTTGAACTCCGCAATCAGCTGAAGGCCGAATTGACGGTGATCGCCAATGGCGAGCAAGGGTTCCTGATTGAGGAGAAGCCCGCCAGCATCGCGTTTCACTATCGGCTCGCCGATCCTCGTCGCGCACAGGAGGCGGAGGATGCGATACTGCGGGGGCCCGCACGATTGCCGGGCGTACATGTCAAGGACGGCAAAATGGTGCTGGAACTCAGCGTCGTTCCCACGGACAAAGGCAGCGCACTCGCCGAGATTCGTCATCGCGTCGGTGCAACGGGAGCGATCTTCCTCGGCGACGATCAAAGCGACGAGGACGCCTTCGCCACGTTGTGTGGACCGGATATTGGCGTGAAGATTGGCGGCGGCCCGACCAAGGCGCAGTATCGCGTGGCCGACACCACCGACGCCGCCCGTCTGCTGGCTGACCTCGCGGAACTTCGTGAGAAATGGATCAAGGGTTCCCAGGGCGTTCCGATCGAGCGGCACTCAATGCTCTCGGATCAGCGCACCATCGCGCTGCTGACTCCCGATGCGCGAATCGTCTGGATGTGCGCGCCGCGCATCGATTCTTCCGCGATCTTCGCCCACCTTATGGGAGGCCCGTCCGCCGGCTCGTTCGCGATCCACGCCGCCGACGGCGCGCC
>CAZCGB010000690.1:0-1962 GCA_964498045.1 uncultured Isosphaeraceae bacterium | reverse complement strand
GGATGCTTGCCAAGCCCGCGGAACGGAGCCTTTGGGCTGTAAAATGGGCCGCACCGCTGGCGAGCGCATCAGCGAGCGGCGATGCCAGCGCGACCGAGCATGTGTGGGTGCAGCCGGTGAACTGGTCGCCGTTTCGAATCGAAGGTGTGCTGTTGTCATCTCCAACCGCACCATTGGAGTGCGGGCGCAGTCGCGGTGAGATCGCCAGCTTCCCCATTGATGAGCTGACTGACTGGATTCACTTCGCATCCGAAGCGCCCGACGCCGCGTTCGAAGGCGGCTACACCGTCCGCGTGCTGGAAGAGAAGTACGGCAAGACCGTGGACTGACGATTTTGGATTTTGGATTGGGGATTTTGGAATCCGCAAAGGACCGCCGCGTGCGGCTCGGCTCGCAATCGGCACATCGACCAGTCGAATGTTTGGCTGCGACTCTTCGCGCCAATCCAAAATCCCCAATCCAAAATCCAAAATCAGGTCACTCCAGGTTCTCACCCGCGCCAGGACGTTCGCGATCATCAGGCCGGCGGTGCTGCTTAAGGGCCAGCAGCTGGTCGTACCTGAGCTTGACCAGGCGCAACTCAAGCAGAGATCGAACGCGAGTGAGCAGCTCGAGCTTGTTCACGGGCTTGGTGATGAAGTCATTCGTGCCGCACTCAACGGCTCGTTCGAAATCGCCGACCTCGTGCAGCGCGGTGACCATGATGACCACCACGTCGCGCGTCGCCGGGTTCGACTTGATCTTCTGACAGACTTCAAAGCCGCTCATGCGCGGCATCATGACATCCAGCAGCACCAGGTCCGGGCATGCACGTTCGATCAGCTCGATCGCCTCGACGCCGTCTTTCGCTGTGCGAAGCCGACAAGGCAGGGACTCCAGATAGGCCTGCATCAGCTCAAGGTTCTGCAGGTTGTCATCCACGAGCAGAATGGATGCGTTGGAGAGATCGGGCGGGTCGACCTGGCCGGCCAGTGTCGCGGGCGAAGGCAGTGTCGCAGCAGATGTGGGCGTTTGGGCCATGTGGAAGGTGGAGTCAGCGGATTTGGGGGCACTGCGCCCCTTCAAGCACGCCGTTTGGAGCGACGTTCGTGCGAAATCGAGCTTTTTTTCGCACGTTTGACCTCAAGCGCACGCACCTGTGGCCTACTCTAAGTGTAACAGATTCATCGGATGGCCATGGTCGCCGCCGGACGACGGGTAGGGAAGGTCGCGTTGGAGCGAGCCGGGAAGGCCGATGCGCAATCAGAAGGGCTTTGAGCGCCCACCAGCATGGACAGACCGATTCCGGTCGCCGTCTACGGACGACCTGCGGGAAACGGTGCGCTCCCAATCGCGCCACCACTTTGACGTCCTGCGCCGGCAACTGCTTGAGCTCGATGGCGTGCGCGAGAGCATCGCCTGGTACGGCGACTGCTGGCATTGGTCGTTCGAATACCGCACGCGATTGTCGGATCAGCCCCTCGCTGTTTTGATTCCCGCGCCATTCGACCTGCAACTGGCGTTGCCGATTGACGAGGAATTCACGCGCGCCCTTCCGCTCAATCGGCTCAAGCGCGCCGTGCGCGACGGCCTCGATCTGGCGAAGGAGCCCTACAACAGCCGCTGGGGCGTCTGGTCCGTCACCGGCAACTCGCTGATCGAGGAATTGCAGGACCTGATTGAGATGAAACTCAAGCATCTTGCCAAGGCCGCGGGGTGATGCAGATGCGAACCTGAAGTGAGGGATGACGATTTGGTGCGCTGGTGCGCAACGATGACTCGCATTCAGTTTCTGAATCTCAACATCGCGGTTCATCAACGCTCGACCCATCGTCCCTTGCGATACAGCGGGCGGCTGGCGTCCACCCCCAGGCTTTCCTCCAGTTGCATGGGATCGATTTCAATCAACGCTGGCGCGCCAGTGAGCATCGCCTCGCTGCTCCATGATCGTTCGCGCCCTGCGAGGATCGATGATTCGAAACG
>CAZCGB010000689.1:0-1976 GCA_964498045.1 uncultured Isosphaeraceae bacterium | reverse complement strand
CCAGGGAGAGTCGCGCAGGAGGGCGAACATCATGTTCGCGTCTGTGGCCTCCGCCAACCGCATCTGCGGTGACGGGGCCGCGCTGTCGGGACGTTGACGGCGCCGCGAGCTCTCGTGCAACATGGTCCAACCGATCATGGGCAAGGCCTTCAGAATCAGAAGTCGCGCTTGCGTGATCGAGAATTCGCGAACTCGACTCAATGGCTTGGCGGCTTCCTTTGCATTGCCGATTTCGGCAAAGTGGGAAAGCACAAACCCTTGCGGCTGATCGCGGAATGACTTTCTGCTTCAAACCCTCAGCCCCCTGCCACATCGCCTCCACGGACATCAAGCCGGTGGTGAGATCGCCTATGTCGAGGCAAACAGCCCCGGCTGACGCTGCGATATGCAGGTGCTGCAAAGTATAACAGAATTCAGATCATCGCCATTCCCTGATTCGGTCTGGCGGCAGCCAGAAAGGCCCGATCAAGGCTTGGCATTGCGTGCGTATTCTGGTGAACGTGAAGGCAATTCAGCCTGGGCGGCTTGTCGCCATCCCCCACATCGGCAACACTTGGGCATGGCTGTTGTCTCCATCGCCTTTCTTGGCGACATTTTTGGCTCACCCGGCCGCCAAGTCGTCCAGCAACAACTCCCCCGTTTGCGGGCTGACCATGCCCCGGATGTCGTGATCGCCAATGCTGAAAATGCCCGGTCCGGATCTGGGTTGACGCCTGAGCTCTACCGCAAAATTCGAGGGTACGGCATAGATGCCATCACATTGGGCGACCATGCCTTCCGCGATCGATCCATCACCGAAGTCCTGCAAGCTCCCGATGAGCCGCTCGGCCGCCCTGCGAATCTAGCGAAAAACGCACCCGGACGCGGAGTGATTCGCATACCCGTCGCCGGTCGCCGCACGCGCCCGGTGTATGTCATCACGGTTCTGGGCCGGATCTTTGTGAATCTGCCCGCTGATGACCCTTTTGCCACCGTTGATCGCCTGATTTCGCAGCTGCCAGAGTCCAATCCGCTGGTGGTGGTTGAGGCGCACATGGAGGCCACCAGCGAGAAAGCGGCGCTCGCAAAGTACCTTGATGGCCGCGTCGCCTTGGTTGTTGGAACACATACCCACATCCCCACCGCCGATGCACGGATTCTGAGCTCGGGAACGGGTTTCATCACTGATTTGGGGATGTGCGGGCCCTATGACTCGATCATCGGCCGCGCACCCGAAGCTGTGCTGCGACACATGACGACAGGCGTGCATGTGCCATACGAAGTCGGGTCCGGGGGCGAAGCGATGTGCGGCGTGGTGGCCCGCATCGATGAAGGCAGCGCCAGGACGCTTTCGATTCAGCGTGTGCAATATGACGCCGATCGAACACTGCCGCCTTTCGTTTGACGGAACTTCCTGGCAATCTGGGCAGGCTGTGGACAACCAATGGATAGTGCATTTTTGTCGCAAATCGGGATACCGCTTGACTTTGCGCGTGCATTTCTGGTTCAATGCTCCACGAGAGAGAACGCCGTCGGCGTGAGAAACCGACGGCACATGGAGCGGGTGACGGAGAACGGTTGAGAGAGATCGAACCTCACGGCGAACATGTGGACGATCGGCTTCGCGCCAGATCAAATCCCATGGCATTCGCGTGAGGGGAAACCTCAAACCAACCGGGCAAAGTCATCCGAAGCCTCAAGGAAGAGACGCGGAGAGACTGTTGCTGCCGCGGAGAGAAGAGAGAGGAAGAATGACTGACCGACCCCGCCCGGTGCAAGGAGGATCGGGGGCGCCGGACGCCATGAACAATGCGTCCGGCTCAAACACGGCAGCCGCGATGCTGCCCGGTGGTGTGGACGTTCATCTGGCATTGCGTGCCGCGCGGGCGGGTTGCACCGTGCTCATCACCGGTGAGACCGGCGTGGGCAAAGGCTGGTTGGCGCGATGGGTGCATGAACACAGTCCGCGCGCTGCCGAGCCATTCGTCCCCGTCAAC
>CAZCGB010000688.1:0-1978 GCA_964498045.1 uncultured Isosphaeraceae bacterium | reverse complement strand
CCGAGTATCTCGGCAAGAAGATCGAGGCCTACGAGATGAAGATGGCGTCGATCGCTGTGCTCGTGCCGTGCGCTCTGGTGCTCATCGGTACGGCTGCCGGGGTGATGTGTGCGGGCGGCCGCGCGACGATCTTCAATTCCGGCGCGCACGGCTTCAGCGAAGTGCTGTACGCGTTTTCGTCGGCCTCCAACAACAACGGCAGCGCGTTCGGCGGTCTGGGCGCGAACACGCCGTTCTACAACATCGCCTTGGGACTGTGCATGTTCTTCTCGCGCTTCTGGATCATGATTCCTGTGCTGGCGATCGCGGGTTCCCTTGCGGCGAAGAAGGCTGTGCCCGTCACCGCCGGCACGCTCGCCACGCACACGCCCACGTTCATCGTGATGCTGATCTCGGTGGTCGTCATTGTCGGCGCGCTGACGTTCGTGCCTGCTCTCGCGCTTGGTCCGATCGTGGAGCACTTGATGCAACATGCGCACTGAAGCACCTGTCCAACATCCGACGCCGACCCGCGCGCTGTTCGATCCCGCGATTGTCCGCGGCGCGATCGCCGCGTCGTTCGCAAAACTCGATCCGCGCGCGCAGATCCGTAACCCGGTGATGTTCGTCGTGTTCGTGGTCAGCGTGCTGACGACGGCGCTCGGCATCCAGGCGCTGTTTGGTCACGGCGAAGCATCGGCGGGCTTCATCTTCGCAATCTCGGCCTGGCTGTGGTTCACGGTGCTCTTCGCCAACTTCGCCGAGGCCATGGCTGAAGGCCGCGGCAAGGCCCAGGCGGCGGCGCTGCGGCGCACCCGGCGTGATGTGCAGGCCACGCGACTGGACGCAGCAAAGATCGATGCTGCGCGACGATCAGTGCAAGCCGTTGATCTGCGCAAAGGTGACATCGTGCTCGTGCAGACCGGCGAAGTCATTCCCGGCGATGGCGAAGTCATCGAAGGTGTCGCGTCAGTCAATGAGGCCGCCATCACCGGTGAATCCGCCCCGGTCATCCGCGAGGCTGGCGGAGATCGATCCAGCGTCACCGGCGGAACCACAGTGCTTTCCGACTGGATCATCGTTCGAATCAGCGCCGATCCCGGCGAATCCTTTCTCGATCGCATGATCGCGATGGTGGAGGGCGCGAAACGGCAGAAGACGCCGAATGAGATCGCCCTCGACATCCTGCTCGCCAAACTCACGATCATCTTCCTGCTCGCGTGCGCGACGTTGCTGCCGTTCTCCATCTACGCGGTTCAGACTTCCGGCACGGGCACGCCCATCACCGTCACGGTGCTGACGGCGCTGCTGGTGTGTCTGATTCCCACCACCATCGGCGGCCTGCTTTCGTCGATACGCATCGCCGGCATGGATCGGCTGGTGCAGGCGAATGTCATCGCCACCAGTGGCCGCGCCGTCGAAGCGGCGGGCGATGTCGATGTGCTGCTGCTCGACAAGACCGGCACAATCACGCTCGGCAACCGCCAGGCGAGCGCGTTCCTGCCGGTGGATGGTATTGATGCGAAGGAACTCGCCGATGCCGCACAACTCGCTTCGCTGGCCGACGAGACGCCCGAAGGCCGCAGCATCGTGGTGCTCGCCAAGCGGCACGGCATTCGCGAACGGCAGATTCATGATCTAGGCGCGCAGTTCGTGCCGTTCTCCGCTCAAACGCGCATGAGCGGCGTGTCGTTCAATGGCCGCGAGATTCGAAAGGGCGCCGCTGACGCGATTGATGGATACGTGCGGCGTATGGGCGCGCAACCGAGCGACAAGGCGCGACGAATCGTTGACGAAGTCGCACGTCGCGGTTCCACGCCGCTGGTGGTGGCTGAAGGCAGCGGCCGCACGCTTGGCGTGATCGAGTTGAAGGACATTGTCAAGGGTGGCATCGCCGAGCGATTCGCCGAACTGCGCCGCATGGGCATCAAGACCGTGATGATCACTGGCGACAATCCCGTGACTGCCGCGGCGATCGCCGCCGAGGCCGGAGTTGACG
>CAZCGB010000687.1:0-1980 GCA_964498045.1 uncultured Isosphaeraceae bacterium | reverse complement strand
GGCGGGGTGATCCTCTCCTACATCGACCAGGCGGGGTACATCGAGGCCCGCAAGCATGGCGTCCACCGCTGGGTGACGGCTTCGCTCGATCGTGTCGATTTCAAGGCGCCGGTGTTCATCGGCGATGTCGTGAACTTCCTCACACGCACCGAGAAAACCGGCACCACCAGCGTCACCGTTGAAGTGCGGGTGGAGGCCGAGCGATTCACCACCGGCGACACGGTGCAGGTGACCGATGCACATATGACCATGGTGGCGGTGAACGCGACGGGCAAGGCGATTCCGTTCAACTCGCCGCCGACGCTGGGGGTTGAGCCGCTGCCGGGAGTTCGCCGATGACGAGGGCGGGACCGCGGCTCGCATGCCTGATCAGCGGCGGCGGGCGCACGGTCTTGAACCTCGCCGATCGGATCGACGACGGGTCGCTTGACGCGACAATCGAGTTGGTGATCGCGTCGCGCCCAAACCTTGCCGGCGTCGAACGCTGTCGGGCGCGAGGCCTCAACGTCGAAGTCGTCGCACGCAAGGACTTCGCGAGCGACGACGCCATGCACGACCGCATCAGCGACCTGCTGCGCGCCCAACACGTCGACCTGGTGTGCCTGTGCGGTTACCTCCGCTGGTTCCGCGTCGATGCCGACTTCAAGGGCCGGGTGATCAACATCCACCCCGCGCTGCTGCCAGACTTCGGCGGGCCCGGCATGCATGGCGAGCACGTGCACGCGGCTGTGCTGGCGGCGAAGAGACCAGTCAGCGGCTGCACGGTGCATTACGTGGATGAGCACTATGACCATGGCCGGGTGATCCTGCAACGATCATGCCCGGTGCTGCCAGACGACACTGTGGAATCGCTTGCGGCCCGCGTGTTTGAACAGGAGTGCCTCGCGTATCCCGAGGCGATTCGAGTCCTCGCCAGCGGTCAGGGCTAGGCCCCGTCCAGACGTCAACGAATCACGACTGTTTCGGGGCTACGATCCATCCGGTGAGTTGCCTGTACAAGCCTGTATGCCGCTTCTGAAAGCGACAATTCGATCGCATGTCATCTGCTGTGCGCTGGCGACGCTTGTTCTTCATCTGCCGTGCCAGGCGCAGAGCGTCGGAGCTTCGGGACAATCCAGGGACTCGCAGCGCCAATCGCCCCCGCAGACGCTCGAGCGTCAGGTGTACGAGTGCTTCGTGCGGCAGGACTACGCGACCGTCGTGTCGCTGATCAAGGAGCATCTAAAGACGGCGCCGGGCGACGCGGACATGCTCTACAACCTCGCGTGCGCGTATTGCCTGCTGAACGACCCCGACAGCTCCGCATCCGCGCTGCTCCGGGCGTTCAAGGCCGGTTTCAGCGACATCGAACACATGCGCACAGACCCGGACCTGCAGGGTCTGCGCGAGCATCCGACGTTTCGAAGGATCCTGGAGGAGGCTGACAAGGTCTCGCTCCGCCGCACACGCGATGCGCTGGTGCTCTGGAAAGCCGCCTACGGCAGCGAGAATTACACCTACGAATTCGACAAGGAACGTCGGATCAACTACGCCGTCGCGCTCGACGCCGAGTCGTTCAAAACGGTGCGCACGATGCTCGAACGCGAAGCCGACCAGGTGAACTCCACGCTCTTCGACGGCCAGGCTCCGGGATACGACGTGTTGATCGCCATCCCCACTCCGGAGGATTCGAATCAGTTCTTCGACGGCCAGGACGACATCGGCGGAATGTACCAGCACGCGATGCGCCGCCTTGTGGCGCGCGACATCGGCGGCTCGCTGCGTCACGAATTCTTCCACGCCCTGCATTACGCCGACATGGAGCGCACGCGGCAGCGGCATCCGCTCTGGCTGCAGGAAGGCCTCGCCACGCTGTACGAGGATTACGAGATTGATGCGGACGGAAAGATCAAGTTCCTTCCCAACGATCGCCAGTCGCTGGCGAAATCACGAGCGAAGGCCGGGCGGCTGATCAAATTGAGCGAGCTGCTCAACATGAAC
>CAZCGB010000686.1:0-1990 GCA_964498045.1 uncultured Isosphaeraceae bacterium | reverse complement strand
GCAACTGAATCCTTCAGCCGGTCCACAGATCGCCGAGGTCGAGAAGAAGATCGAAGGCATGTCGGGCGTACACGTCATGATGAGCGGCAGGTATCTGGGCGCGGTGGGTTTGGAGGATAAGCTCCGGCGCAACGCGGCCGATGTGATCGACAAGATGCGCAACCTGGGAGTGCGCCGCGTATGCATGTTCACCGGCGACCGGCTCGCCGTCGCCAAGCGCGTCGGGCAGGCGGTGGGCGTGGACGCCATCGAAGCCGAGTGTCTGCCCGAGGAGAAGCACGAGGAATTGAAGTACCTCATCAAGAAAGGCCACCGCACGCTGGTGGTGGGCGACGGCATCAACGACGGCCCGATTCTCGCCACAGCCGACGTCGGCGTGGCCATGGGCTTGTCGGGCTCCGACATCGCCACCAACTCGGCTGGCGTGGCGTTGATGAACGATGACCTTCGTCACATCCCGTTCCTGCTGGAACTCGCCCGCAAGGCCCGCAGCGTCATGGGGCTCAACATCTTCATCTCGCTGCTGCTGGCGGTGATCGGGCTCGGCCTGGCGGCGACAGGCAACATCAACATCTGGTTCTCGCCCATCTACTACTCGCTGGGCTACATCTTCGTCATCGCCAACAGCCTGCGATTGGTGCGGTTCGGCGAGGATTTCACCCATGCCGAGACCGCCCGCAGGCGGATGGAAGCGGAAAAAGTGGTCAAACCGACGCGAACAAAGCAATTCGCCGCGACGTAACACGGGCGGTTCTCCTTTCTTTCTTCTTCTCCTGTTCTGAAGCACGAGACTGCGGTTCCCCAACTTCCGATCCCCGCAACTTCCGCCCTTTCCCGAGTCTTGAACACGCCCCGCTCCACGCGGGGCGTGTTCTTTTTCGCGGACCTTCGTCGCTGTTGAAATCCGCTGGCGGACATTCGGAATATCCTCTGTGGGTGAGGTGCGCTGTCGTTGCCGCGTCCATGACGACGTTTGGCTCCTTTGGTTGGTCCGTCACGCCCGCGGGAGTGTCCACATGAACGGCTCCGTCACAGAAATCCTGCATCGCAACGACCTGATTCCCATCCTCGCCATCGGCGGCGGGCTGCTGATCGCCGCCATCGCCATCGTGTTCGGCGCGGTGCGTGCGATGGTGGTGGGCACGGCCCGGGAGAAGACCAAGCGCGAACTGGCGGCGTACGTCGCCTCCGGTTCGCTCGACGCCGAGAAGGCCGTCGCGATGATCAACGCAGGCAAGAACGGCGACTCGTCGTGCTGCACCTGACGGATCGGATAAGGGACGGCGCGAGACTGCCTTACGTTCACGCCACCGTCACGCCCTTGTCGGCGTACACGTCCTGAATCAGATTCAGCAGTTTCACACCCTCAGCCATGGGACGCTGAAACGCCTTGCGGCCGGAGATGAGTCCCGTGCCGCCGGCGCGCTTGTTGATCACCGCCGTCTTCACCGCCTCCGCGAAATCGTTCTCGCCCGACGCGCCGCCCGAGTTGATCAATCCGCAGCGTCCCGCGTAGCAATTGAGCACTTGATAGCGGCAGAGATCGATCGGGTGATCGGTGGCGAGGTCGCTATACATGCGCTTGTCGAGCTTGCCGTACGATGAATCGCCGGTGTTGAGCGCGGTGAAGCCACCATTGAGCTCCGGCAGCTTCTGCTTGATGATGTCTGCCTCGATCGTCACGCCCAGATGATTCGCCTGGCCGGTGAGGTCGGCTGAAGTGTGGTAGTCCTTGCCGCCGACCTTGAACTTGTTGTTGCGCAGGTAGCACCATAGGATGGTCGCCATGCCCAGTTCGTGGGCGCGATGGAACGCCTTGGCGACTTCGACGATCTGCCGACCGCTTTCATCCGAGCCGAAGTAGATCGTCGCGCCGACCGCAGTAGCGCCGAGGTTCCACGCTTCTTCGACCGTGCCGAACATGATCTGATCGAACTTGTTGGGATAGGTCATCAACTCGTTGTGGTTGATCTTGACGATGAAGGGAATC
>CAZCGB010000685.1:0-1991 GCA_964498045.1 uncultured Isosphaeraceae bacterium | reverse complement strand
CAATCAAGCCACATGCCGACATCGCTTGCGCGCATGCGGCTCAAGCCGTTTGAGAAATACAGAATGAGGTACAACATCGCTATCGATGAAAGAAGGGCGATGCGCACGTTTCGCCTCGCGCCGCGCATGACGGTGCGCGGGCTCAGCGGCGAGCCGCACTCGGGGCAGCGATCGCCGAAATGATTCTTCAAGAGGTAGTTGCATCGGCGGCAATGCCACTCGCCAAGCATCTGCGGCCGGCGCGCCACCCGACGCATCACCAGAATCGCCGTCAGCAAGCCGAATCCGATCAGCAGTTCCGGGGAGAGATACACCAGCGATTTCCAAAGGTTCACCGATTTCTCGGATGTCAGCAGGAACACCGCGCGTCCATCCGGCGATGCGGCGACGATCGGGGTTCCAATCGACAGCGGCCCGGTTTGGAAAGTCTGCGTCGGCTGCAAGACCAGCGGCGCGGCCGGCGCGTTGGCGACCGGCTGCGTCGTTGCAATCGCTGGCGTCGCCTCCTGCATGGGGCGATTGTACCGAATGCCGCGCGGGCGACGTTCGCAACGCGGTAGTATCCCGTTCGCGTTTCCACCTGCACTTCGCTGAATGCGAATCGAACCAACTGTGCGTGATCGTGTTCTCACATCCCTTGCTGATTTCATCTGCCGCCGCCCGTGGCTGGTGGTGATTGTCGGCGCGTTGCTTTCGATCGCATCGATCGTGTACGCATCGACTTCGCTGCGTTTGAATGCGAATCTGGATGATCTCATCTCGCGCGATCGGCCGTATGTGCGCGAGTATCGCCGGTTCGTCGAGGAGTTCGGCGACTTGGAGTACATCCTCATCGCGATCGACGCATCGCAAATCAGCGACGAACTCCTGCATGGGAGCCAATTCCCAGACGTTGTCCTTGGGGTGCAGCATCACCAGCAGCCGGCCGTCGCGGGCGATGAATTGATCTCGCACCGCCGCGGGCATCGCTTCGCGCAGGGGAAGTTGATCGCCTTCAAGCATCGCGTTCAGCGATATCGCGATGGCGGCGAGCGTTGCGTTCATTGATTGCCGCGTCGCGTCGTCGCTCAAGTCAATTGACTGCAATTCGCGAACGAGCGCACTCAACTGTTTCGCGTCGTCGCGCGCGCGAAGGGCCGCGCCTTGCGCGACCAGTTGCAGTTTGGCGATGGCTTGGGCGAGCGTGGCGGTCAGGTCCGTACGGGCGTTGCCCCGGGCAAGCCCTGGGCTATCTGCTTCGGTTGCATGCAGCGCGGCACGCCAAGTGTCGCGCTGCGGCGAGTCGGGCTGGATCACATCGAATACGCTGCGCACGCGCCCGATCGTCGGCCGCTCCTTCGCGCGCGCGATGAACTCCCTCGCTTGCGTCTGGTCTTTCGCGATTGCCGCGCCGAACCAACTTTGCGCAGCGGAATCATCGAGAATTCGGCGTTCCCAGTTGATCGATTCCAGGCCTTCCGCCTGCAATTTGAGCAGATTGAATTCGAATCGCAGGCCGTGGCCGCTGATGGGCGCGAAGATGAACGCGAGCGTGATGATCGCCGCGCCGACAAGCACGCCGCGCGCGTGCCGCACGAACCATGCCTCGCTTCGTCCATGCCCGCTTCGACTCGCCTCCGCCAGATCCTCATCCAGCATGCCGGCGGGTTTCTCCGGCATGGTCGCGGGTTTGCGCCGCTCGATAATCGCCAGCAGCGCGGGAAGCACCACGCTCATCGCGATCAGGCACAGCATCAATCCGCCGCCCGCGATCAATCCCAATTCGCGCAGTCCCTGAAACGTGGTGAAGAACGCCATGAAAAACACGACGCTGGATGTCAGCGCGCCGGTGATATTGCCTTTCACGGCGGTGACGATCGCGCCGCGCAGCGCTTCCTCGGTGTTCGAGCCGTGCTTGCGGAACTCGTGGTAACGGCTGATCACATGCACGCCGTAGTCGAGCCCGACGCCGACGAGCACGAGCATGAACACCAGGCTCAACAGATTGAGTT
>CAZCGB010000684.1:0-1992 GCA_964498045.1 uncultured Isosphaeraceae bacterium | reverse complement strand
CGCCTGGGCGCGATTGGCGGCTGTGAGAATGAGATCGAAGGATGACACGAGTGGGCTGCTTTGCTCGTTCACCGCATCGCTCGCGCCCGCCACTGATCAAGCGCCACGGCGACGATGATAATGTGGCCGACGATGATCTCCTGCACCCAGTTGGGCCAGCCGAGCACGACGCAGCGGTTCCGCAGGTACGCCATCATCACCGCGCCGGCGATGGTCCCCGCCACCGACGCGGTCCCGCCCGAGAGCGATGCTCCGCCGATCACGACCGCTGCGATCACGTCGAGCTCCATGCCCACGGCGACTGTCGGATCGCCCGACTGCAATCGCGCGAACTGCAGCACGCCTGCAATTCCAACCAGGCCGCCGGCGATGACGTAGATGAACACGCGCGTCGGGCCGACGCGCACGCCGCAAAGCCGGGCCGTCGCCTCGCTTGAGCCGATCGCCAGCGCGTGCCGCCCGAGCACGGTGCGGTGCAGTACAAGCGCCATCAATCCCGCGAGCGCGAGCATGATCCACACAGCCGGCGCCAGCAGCATCCATTTCGCCTGAGGCGTTGACTGGGTCAGCATATCAAGCCCGTGCGTCGGCGCGGATATCGTGCGCGAGCCGGACACCCACTTCGCCACGCCGCGGAAGAAGCCAAGCGTGCCCAGCGTGACGATGAACGGCGGCAATCGCAAGAGCGTGATGAGCAGTCCGCTGTACAGGCCGCACAGCGCGCCGAATGCGATGGCCACGGCCAGCCCGGCCGCCAGCGGCCAGCCGTCGCGCAGCGCCATGGCGACCACGACGCTGCACAGCGCAAGCACGGAGCCGACAGAAAGATCAAGACCGCCCGCCGCGATGACCAGCGTGGCCCCAAGTCCGACGATGCCGACGATGACCGTGTGCACCGCGATCGTGCGCATATGATCGATCGTCAACGCATGATGCGGCGGAATGATGAAGAAGATGACCACGACCGCGAGCAGTCCGGCAAACGGCGCGACGGTCGCTGAAATCCGGCGGGCGGCGGCCTTGTGCAGCGGCGAAGCCGCCATGGATGATGCGCCTTCATGCCGCATGCGCACCGCCTTCGTCCGGCGCACGGTCATCGCGCCCGGTGATCGCGGCGTGTATCACCTCCGGCTCCGTCCAATCCGCCGCGGCGCGCTCGGCGACGATGCGTCCGCGATGCATCACCACGATCCGGTCACACACGCCCAGCAATTCGCTGACACTGCTTGACACCAGGACAATGGCCTTGCCTGCCGATGCGAGGTCACTGATCACGCGATATGTCTGCGCCTTGCTGCCCACGTCGATGCCGCGCGAGGGCTCATCGAGCAGCAGCACATCGACTTGGCGATACAGAAGCCGGGCGAGGGCGATCTTCTGCTGATTGCCGCCGGAGAGCTCGCCGGCGCGCTGCGTGACGTCGCGCATCTTCACGCCGAGCATCTGGGCGTTTCGGGTTGCAGCCGACCTCTGCTCTGAAGGGACGATCCACCCGAATCGACCGACAGCACGCAGACCGCCCAGCGTGATGTTGTCGGCGACGGACATTCCCAGCGCAAGCCCCTCGGCGGCGCGATCTTCGCTCAGCATTCCCACACCGCCCCGCAAACGTGCGGACGGCGAGCGTCGCCTGGTTGCGCGGCTGGCGATGAGCACCTCGCCGCGCGGCATGGCGTCGAGCCCGAAGACGCATCGCAGCATTTCCGTGCGTCCGGCCCCGACCAGGCCCGCCACGCCGACGATCTCGCCCGGGTGCGCCCGCACCGTCGCGCCGCGCGGCAACCGCTCGCCGTGGATGTCGCGCATCTCGATGCTCGGCGTCGCGCCCGCTCGCCGGGGGTGATCGGACTTCGGATACATCCCATCGAGACGCCGCCCGATCATCAGCTCCACCAATTGCTGGGTGCTCACATCGCGCATCGCGCCGGTGGCCGCGACTCGGCCATCACGCAGCACCGTCCAGCGATCGGCCACGCGCGCGACCTCCTCAAG
>CAZCGB010000683.1:0-2021 GCA_964498045.1 uncultured Isosphaeraceae bacterium | reverse complement strand
CACACCCCATCTGCCCGGCTCTCCAAGGCCGGCCGGACTCGACCGCGGACTCGCGGGAGGCTCAAGCAACAACACAAGGGTTAAGACGTGAACCGATGTAGTACCCAGCATGATTAGCCTCCCGGAGGGCAGTTGAACGCCGGCGGCAAGACCCAGGTGATGCATTCGTGGTAGAACCAAGCGTCCGCCCATTCACATTCCACACACTCTGGCATGACCGGCGTTTTCGCGCGAATGATGCACCAGACACTGGTGCTGGACACTTCCGTGTCTTCGACGAGATAACCCTTCAGATATGACGGCGGCGTCGGCTCAGGCGTGACTCCGTTCGTGGTTGGAACGGGGCAGCACATGAACCCGCTCATGCAGACACTGCAGTCAAGCTCATCCTCGAAGCCATCGCAACAGCGACAGCATTGGACATCGAATCGCCAGCATTGCGCGCCGGCTTCCAGCGCAGGAACAAATGACAAGATCACCACGGCAAGGGCGAAGCGAATCGGTGTCATAACGGCCATCCTCCAAGTTGTGTGCGGTGCCAACGAACCCTTTCCCGATGCGTGGACACTAACACACACACCCGTCAAGGGGAAAAGCCCGGAAAAACAAAAAAGACTTCGCCGATTCAATCGCGGCTTATGGCGTGCTGATCGCTGTTCTACAGCCGCCACACGCTGCTGGCCCAGGTCAGGCCTCCGCCGAAGGCGACGAACACCACCGTGTCGCCGCGCTTCACCTTGCCGCTCTTCCACAGTTGATCGAAGCACAAGCCCACGCTGCCCGCCGAGGAGTTTCCGAAGCGGTCGATGTTGATGTACACCTTGTCGTCCGGCAGGCCGATGCGCTCCTTCGCGGCGTCGATGATGCGCACGTTTGATTGATGGCAGATGAACTGCGCGACATCGTCCACCGCCAGACCGGTCGCGGCGAGCGCGTCCTCGATCACCTCGCGGAACTTGTTCACCGCGAACTTGTACACCTCGCGCCCGTTCATGCGCAGGCAACCCAGGGCAATCGGATTCTTGACGTCGGATGGTGGAACATCCTGTTCGCGCCGGGGCATGTACAGCGAAGGCCACGTCGCCCCGTCGGCATTCATGGTCTGGAAGATGCAGCCAAGTTCGGGATGGGCCTCATCGCGCTCCAGCACCACCGAGCCTGCAGCGTCGCCGAAGAGGATCGACACGCTGCGATCGGTGTAGTCGCACACCGTGCTCATGGCGTCGCAGCCGATCACGCCCACCCGCCGCGCCCGGCCTGCACGGATCATGCTCTCGGCGACATTCAACGCATACACGTACCCGCTGCACGCGGCGACGAGATCAAACGCCGCCGCTGGAGCCGCGCCCAGTTCCGCCGAAACCCGGCAGGCGTTCGATGGGCAGCTCATTTCCGTGGTGACCGACGCGAAAATGATCAGATCAAGATCGCTCGCGGCATATCCCGCATCGGCCAAGGCATTCTTGAGCGCGTCGCGGCCTAGCGTGTACGTGCCCGCCACCTGGCGATCGACGATTCGGCGCTCGTGAATGCCGGTGCGCTGCGTGATCCACTCGTCGGAAGTGTCCATCATCGCTTCAAGATGGGCGTTGGCCAGCACGCGCTCGGGCACTGCTGACCCGACGCCGGCGATGCGCACGCCGAAGGGAATGGGCGTGGCCCGGGCGTTCGCAGCGGCCGCGGCGCCGCGTGGCGAATTGGAGTGACCGGGTTGATGCGATGATGCGCCGTTGAGGCCGGATGTCATGCGGGATTTCCTGCCGTGCAGGTTCGTCGAGGCACGGCGATGAATGCAGGCATGGTACGCGAAGCCAACCAATTCTGACACGTGCGGGGATCCGCGAGAAGACCCATACGTCGGCGACGACGTGAAAGAACGCTCCACTCCCCGACGAGGGAGATGCAGGCCCCGCTCTGAGATTCGCAATCGGAATCAGCTCGCCGTCGGAGCCGCCGCCTCTTCCATCAGCCCCAGCCTCTCGCTGATCGCCTCGTTGACCTTCGATTCGAAGATCTGCTTG
>CAZCGB010000682.1:0-2025 GCA_964498045.1 uncultured Isosphaeraceae bacterium | reverse complement strand
AGTGGCTGGCGCATGGGATCGAGATGTCATCGCTGGGCTTCGGCGAGCCCATCGGCGTCTCGGCTGAGAACGGCTTCAACATCCGCCAGCTGCGCGAGGCGCTGTACGAACGCCTCTGGCCCATCGCGCTCGCCGAGCAGAAACCCTCGGACACGCCTGCGGCTTTGCCTTCGAGCAAGGACGAAATCAAGATCGCGATCGTGGGCAAGCGCAACAGCGGCAAGAGCACGCTGATCAACGCCTGGGCGGGCGAGGAGCGCGTCATCGTCAGCGAGATCGCCGGCACGACGCGCGATTCGGTGGATGTGCGGTTGCAGATCGGGGATCGCGCGCTCATCGCCATCGACACCGCGGGCGTGCGCAAACGCAAGAGTTTCGCCGACGACATCGAGTTCTACGCCTACGGCCGCATGATCGACGCCATCAAGCGCTGCGATGTCGCGCTGCTGCTCTTGGACGCGAGCGCGGAGGTTTCGCAGGTCGATCAGAAATTGGCGGCGGAACTTCAGGAGCAGTTCAAGCCGACGGTGATCGTGGTGAACAAGTGGGATGTCGCCGCGGACAAAGGGCTGAACCCCGAGGATTACAGCGAGTACCTCTTGCAGCAGCTGCGCGGCTTGGATTACGCGCCGGTGGTGTTCGTCAGCGCGAAGAACAACGACGGGCTGGGTGATCTTGTGGAGGTGGCGTTCAGCCTGCATGCGCAGGCGTCGCATCGAGAGAAGACAAAAAAGCTCAACGACGCGGTGGGCGAGATCATGCAGCAGCGCGGCCCGTCATCCAAGGGCGGCCAGCGCGCCAAGGTGCTGTACGTGAGCCAGGTGGCGACGTGTCCGCCGACGATCGTGCTGGTGGTGAACAAGCCGGCGCTGTTTCACGGGCAGTACGAGCGATATTTGGTGAATGAGCTGCGCGAGCGATTGCCGTATGCGGAGGTGCCGATCAAGCTGCTGTTCCGCGAGCGCGAGCGTGTGTCGCTGGAGGAACTCAAGCGGCGGAAGCATCACGCGGAGGCTGCGGCCGACGGCGCGGATGAGGAAGCCAACGCAGGCAAGGAATCAACCGCCGCGAAGGCGGCGGCTTCCAAGCGTCATTTGAACACGAAGGTGCAGCGCGACCGCAAGAAGCCGAAGTTCCAGAAGCCGCAGCGCACCAAGCGCGGCAAGAGCGCGGTGAGCGCGGCGCGCGGGCGCCGCGGCGGCGGGGCGGGGCGGAGCCGCAAGTGAATGAGATTTGGGGGGATGGAGAGGTACCCGGGGCGACGCGAATCGTGCGATGTCGTGCCCTGTGATTCGAGGCGTGGCTGCCGCGCACGATTCGCTTTGCCCCGGCTTGGTCGTGTGATTGACGAGTGGCGCGAAATGATCAGGCGCGCGGCGGTTGATCGCGTTCGCGAAGGAGTTCATCGAGGCTGATCATGGCGTGGCGGAAGTGGGGGATGAAGATCGAGCCGCCGACGACGAGCGCGACGTTGAGGGCATCGACGATCTCATCCTTGTTGAAGCCGAGTGTGACGCACTGTTCCAAGTGGTAGTCGATGCAGTCATTGCAGCGCAGCACGGCCGAGGCCACGAGACCGAGCAGCTCCTTGGTCTTGACGGGCAGCGCGGAGCCCTCTTCGTACGTGGCGGAATCGAGGCGCAGGAAGCGCTTGACGCCGAGGTGATCGCAATCGAGGAGTTTCGCCTGGCCTTCCGCACGCTCATCGCGGAACTGCTGCATGGTTCGCTGGGGCATGCGGGGATTCTAAAGCGGGTTCACGGCTGATGTGGCGCGACCTAACCTTCACCGATGCCGTTGGGCACGGGCCACAACGACTGGATTATGGCGAAAATCCAATTGTTGCCGCACTGAAGGCGTGTGGTGCGGCGAGAAGAGAATCGCCGAATACGTTTGAATGGTCGTGCGCGAATCGTCCGGGATGATCGGGATTGATCGGGGATGACGGGGGCTGCCGGACCTATCGGGAGGTTCGCTGCGCGGCGTTGTCCTGCTGAAAGCGGATGGTCACGCCGCAGGTGCGGT
>CAZCGB010000681.1:0-2034 GCA_964498045.1 uncultured Isosphaeraceae bacterium | reverse complement strand
GGTATCTCGGCCGGTTGTGGTCCGGCCTGATCAACCTTCTGCTGGCGATTGCAATCGGAATCGTCTGCGCAATCTCCATGCCCGAAGCGATGTTCAACGAATGGGGGCCGGTCCTGGGCATGACGGTCCCAGTCATCAGCGGCGTGTTCGCGCAGCAGCAGGCGATGCTGTACAACAAACGGGTCGCTGGAGCGGGCGTGGCGATCGCATGATGCAGTGCGTGCAATGCGGCGTTTGTCGGCCGAACGCGACCATCACAACGCTTTCGTCACTGTGCCCTCGCACCAAGTCCCAGACGCGCGGCCATGCGACGTCATTCGCCAGGAATGTACGAAATGGCACCGTCCCACGGGCTGGACGCGGTGGCGTACATCTTTCTTGCGATGCGTCCCGCTCGCGCGCCGTGGTACCCCGCCAGACATGCGGCCTTCATCGCGTGAGCCATGCGCACCGGGTCCTGGGCGTGAGCGATGCCGGTATTGAGCAGCACGCCGTCCGCTCCGAGTTCCATCGCGAGCGTGACATCGCTGGGGGCGCCCACGCCGGCGTCGACGATGATCGGGAACGACGGATTCTCGGTCTTGAGCAATTCGAGAATCATGCCGATCGCGCTTGGGTTCGCAATGCCTCGTCCGCTGCCGATCGGCGAGCCGGCGGGCATGACGCTCGTCGCTCCGGCATCGCGCAATCGCAGCGCCATGATCGGATCATCGCTGGTGTAGCAGAGCACGGCAAAGCCGTCAGCAACGAGTTCCTTGCATGCTTCGAGCGTGCCCACAGGATCCGGCAGAAGCGTCTTCTTGTCGCCCAGCACTTCGAGCTTGACCCACTCCTTGCCGGGATTGTTGAGCTGCTCAAGTATTTCGCGCCCGAGGCGTGAGACCCGCACGGCGTCGTCCGCATTGAAGCAGCCAGCGGTGTTGGGCAGAATCGTATATCGATCGGTATCAAGGAAATCCAACAACGAGCGTCCTTGCGCATCCATCAATCGCTCGCGCCGTACGGCGACGGTGACGACCTCCGCGCCGCTGGCGTCAAGCGCCTGCTGCATGATCTCGTAATTGGCATATTTGCCGGTGCCCACAATCAGGCGATTGGTGAGTGTGACAGGACCCAGCCGAAGCGGGGCGTACGCCGGTGTTGTTGGAGTCTCAATCGCGGACATGGCGAAATGATAGGGGGTCTTTGACTGGCCGACCCGGGCCGGCGCGAGGCGAACAGGCCATGATTGAGATCGGACGATCATGCCGCCTCGCTGTGGTCCGGCTTGATCGAGAAAACAAAATCTGATGTCATCCGCCGCCGACGAGCGTGACGATCTCAATTGAGTCACCGTCGTGCAGCTGATGATCTGCGTGCCGGCGTTTCGGCACAAGTTGGCGATTGACCTCGACGGCGCATGGTGCGCGATCAAGTTGTCTCTCGCGCAGAAGGTCGGCAACTGAGCATTCCCCCGAAAGCACGATTGATTTGCCGTTGAGATGAATCGTGGCCATTCCGGGTCATGATAGGTGGAACGCCGTTCAAGTCATGAAGAGCCATGTCACGAGGATGAACAGTGGGATCAGGACTGGCAGCGCGTATTTGAAAACATAGCCGAAAAACGACGGCATCTTCACGCCGCATTGCTCGGCGACGCTCTTGACCATGAAGTTCGGCCCGTTGCCGATGTAGGTGTTCGCGCCCATGAACACCGACCCGAGGCTGATGGCGATCAGCAGGTCTTCGCGAATGAAGTGCTTGCTGACCAGTTGAATGACGCCTTCGCCGGGCGCGTGGGTCATCGCATTCGCAGTTTCGAAGAACACCACATACGTCGGCGCATTGTCAAGCACGCTGGAGAGGCCGCCTGTCACCCAGAAAAACTGCCAGGGTTGCGCCAGGCCGAGCTGATCCCCCATTGAGTTCAGCACGAGGATTGGCACCTGCATCGTGATGAAGATGCCGATGAACAGCGCGGCGACCTCGCCGATTGCGGAGTAACTGAACTTGTTGTCTTCACGCACGCCGCGCGGCGTGGTGAGCAGCGACAGC
>CAZCGB010000680.1:0-2037 GCA_964498045.1 uncultured Isosphaeraceae bacterium | reverse complement strand
GGCCGGCTTGAGTCGCCGCTGATTCCCGACGTGCTGCGAGTCTTTGGCGCGGCGCAACAGGCCGAGCGATATGAGTCATTTCAGCCCTCTGGCGCGCTCGATCTTTCTTACGCGATCAACCGCGGCGATCCGGGGGAGCCTTCGAATTACCGCATTGAGATTGATCCGAGAATGCTCGAGTTCACGTTGCGCAAGACCCGCGTGCATCTGGACATCGCCGAGGGCAAGGTCGCCATCACGCCGGGATACATCGCGCTGGAGAACGTCAGTGGCATCGCAGCCAGCGGCAGCTTCGATGTGCATGGCGGCGTGAACACGCTCAAGGCGCTCGATGCGGCGCTGGTGATCAATTACGACGGCATGCTGCGCAGCGACGAGGTGAAGGCGTTCCTTCCCGAAGCCGTGAATGACTCCCTTGCCGCGCTTGAGTTTCACGACGGCCCAAGCGGAGGACGAATCGAAAACGGTTCGCTGCACGTGCGGCAGTCTGACGCCATCGCCGAAGATGGCGAGAAGAGCTGGCAGGTGGATTTCACAGGGCGGATCGTGACTCAGGGCGCGTCATTCGTGGCGGGCGTGAAGTTCGGCGACGTGCATGGTTCGCTTGATCTCGATGTGTCGCACGAAAGCGGGCGGCCGCTGCGGTTGACGGCGATCGGCCGGGCCTCGCATGCAACCGTGCTTGGCCAGACGCTGCATGATGTGGAGGCTCCGCTGACCCTCAGCAGCGACGGCGACGCGCTGGAGATTCCCAACGCGCAGGCGCGATCGGGCAATGGGGCGGTCTCGGCGAGCGCAATCAGTGGCGTCGGCAAGCGCCGCGACTATTCCGTGCGGGTGGATCTGGTCGGCGTGCCGCTGGTGAGCGTGCTGGGCCCCACGACGAGTCCCGGCGAGCAGGGCGAATCCGCTCCTGACGCGGCAAGCGCCGTTCCCGCGCCGCCGAGCGCTCCACCGCGCAAGCCCATCACTGGGCAGATGTATGCCAGCCTGGCGCTCAGCGGCGAGCGCGGCTCGGCGAGCTCCAAACGCGGTCGAGGCATCGTTCGCGTCCTCAACGGCCACCTCTCGTCCATTCCGCTGGTGTTGCAGGCGCTGCAAGTGATGCAGTTGACCTTGCCGGTCGCGGGCGAACTTGATTACGCCGACGCCGACATGTATGTCGAAGGCGACACCGCGCACTTCGAACACATCCTGTTCGAAAGCAGCGTCGGCGGCGCGGCGGCGTTGCAGCTGCGGGGCGAGGGCACGCTTGACCTCAACACGATGTTCATCGCCGCGCGCTTCCGCCCGCGCTCAGGTGTGGCGATCGTGCGCGACATCGTCGGCGCGGTAGGCGACATGCTGTATGAGATCGAACTGACCGGCCCGCTCAGCGATCCGAAGGCCCGCGTCGTGCCGCTGCCATAGGAGGAGCATTAATCATTCGGCGAGACCCGCGCCGCGGATCGATTCGTGAGTCGGTCGGCGCGCCAATAATCCACGCTGATGTCTTCAACCAAGCCTCCACAATCCTCTTCCGATTCGTCGCACCGATCGTCCTCACCAGCGTCCCTTGATCCGCCTACCGAACTTGAACTCCGCACCCAGACGATCATCGCTGAACTGATCCGCCAGTGGGGCGGCGAACCCGACACGTTCAAGGGCCGGCTGATCGCGCAACTCATCGAGACGGGCCTGAAACTCATCCCCGACGGGCATGACACCGGGCAGGTAAAGCTGCTCACCAGCGCGCTGAAGGAGATGCGCTACGCCTACCGCGTGTTCAACAAGTATCGGGGCATCCCCAAGATCACGATCTTCGGCTCGGCGCGCACGCCGCATGATCATCCGGATTACCTCGCGGCGAAGGAGTTTTCGGCAGCCATCGCCGCCAAGGGCTGGATGGCCATCACCGGGGCGGGCGGCGGCATCATGAAGGCCGGTCACGAGGGGCCGACGCGCGAGAGCAGTTTCGGCCTGTCGATCCGCCTGCCGTTCGAGACGACCGCGAACGAAGTCATTGAAGGCGATGCGAAGCTGATCAACTTCCGGTAC
>CAZCGB010000679.1:0-2039 GCA_964498045.1 uncultured Isosphaeraceae bacterium | reverse complement strand
CAGAATGATCGAGGCCACGCTTAAACGCACGGCGTGAACAGATCGATAATCAGGTATCCCCATCGGTTGATCCTGCGTGTAAAGGAAAAGATGGATGCATCGCATCGTCCGAAGTGCGCAGCACCGCGGCGATGAATCGTTCACTCAGCGCGCAGTGGCGCTGTGAAGGCCCGCCCTAGATCATCCAGATGCAATGAATCACGTGCAGCGGGCACGTCGGCGCGCCTGCCATTCGCGGAACTGTCACCATTGGCGCGCGTTCGCAAACGGGAACAGCGAAGAGCGAAACGGGCGGCACGACCAGCGCAGGAACATGGTCCTTCTCACCACGCAGCAGGGCCGCGGGCGTGGAATCCGACGAATTCGGGACACCCTCGTCGCACCCACAAGCGACTCTCGGAGCAATGCGATCGCCGACCGAATTCATAGGGCAGCCATCGCCACAGCAGCACGAATGCTCTTGACCTTGTGAGATCAATTCTTCAGTGCTTGGCGCGGCCGGAGCCTGATCACACGACGAACGAATCGTCAGCGACTGCAAAATCAGGGCGAAGATGAGCGCCAATCGAAAGAGCATGTCCAAAGAACAATCTATCCAGTGGGCTCATCTATTCCAAATACCCTCCAAGCAGGAATCGTCAAGTTCAGCAGATTCCTGGCGATCGCAAGGTCGAAACCGCCTCCGAGGCATTATCGCCACTGCATCGGATGCGGTGAACACCACCCCGGTTCGCAGGAGGGCGTGCAAGGGGCACTTCGGTCAAGCATCCCGAAGACTTTGAGCAATGGCGATCTCATGCAGGCGCATTGAACTCTTGTCCAGCGACTCCTTCGTCTGAGCAAACGCGTTGGCGTCCACCGTGGATGGCGACGATCGCGCCTGATCGATGAAACTCTGCAACGCGGCAATCCGCGATTCCAGTTCCATGCGGTAGGCGGTTTCAAGGTCGCTTTGCACACGCGCCATGGCGTCGCGAATCCATTTCACATCCAGTGAAGCGTTCACCGCCAGGTCGATCACGCGATGAGCGTGCATGTCATCGCGGGCGTGTTCCACCGATTCGCGATCCATGCGATCGACTTCTTCACGCGTCAACCCGTACCGCGGCACGATCTGGATGGATGCGCGCTTTCCCGATCTTCGTTCACCAGCGGCGACGTTTAAGATGCCGTTGGCGTCAACCAGGAACTCCACTTCAACTTGAGGTATGCCGGCCGGCATGGGCGGTATTCCGCGCAAATCGAACTGGCCGAGGCTGCGGCAATTCCGCACAAGTTCGCGCTCGCCCTGCAACACGTGGATCTTCACGTTTGTCTGCCCGTCAACGCTGGTCGAGAACATCTCCTTCGCGCGCGTCGGAACGGTGGTGTTGCGGAGGATGATCTTCGCCACGGCCCCGCCGACCGTTTCGATCCCAAGGCTGAGCGGAATGACGTCAAGCAGCAGCATGTCGCGCGTTCGACCGGCGAGGATGGATGCCTGCACAGCAGCGCCGAGCGCCACCACCTCGTCGGGATTGAGCGCGGTGTACGGCTCGCATTGAAAAGTCTCGCCGACGACTTCTCGCACAAGCGGAATGCGCGTTGATCCGCCCACCATCACCACTCGATCGATCTGATTCGGCGCGAGTCTCGCATCGCGAAGCGCGCTGCGGCACGCGGACGTCGTGCGATCGACCCAGCTGTGAATCAGTTCCTCGAATTCGACGCGATGGATCGATCGCTCGTACACCCTTCCGTCACCGAGATCGACGCGGATCTGCGCCGATTCTTCCGTCGATAGCCTCATCTTTGTCGCCTCGGCAAATGCGCGAAGAGCCTGTCGCGTAGAAGGAGGAAACTCAAGCGACTGGCCGAATCGTCCGCGAATCTCTTCGAGGACAAGATCAACGATCATGCGATCGACATCGTCGCCACCCAGATGCGTGTCGCCGGATGTTGACAGCACCTGATAAAACGACTCGGACTCCGTCGCCTGACCGGGTGTGACCTGCAGGATGGAGATGTCGAACGTGCCCCCACCGAGGTCGTAGACGGCG
>CAZCGB010000678.1:0-2045 GCA_964498045.1 uncultured Isosphaeraceae bacterium | reverse complement strand
GGATCCATGCCGGCGGAAGTCCTTCGCTCGATTCCGATGGCGATGGAGCGCCCGACTGCATCGACGGCTGCCCGGCCGATCCCAACAAGACTTCGCCTGGCGCGTGCGGCTGCGGCGTGCCGGAAGTAGACGCAGACGGCGACGGCATTCCCAACTGCATCGACAACTGCGTGAATTCGCCCAACGTCGATCAGACTGACAGCGATGGCGATGGCATCGGCGACGCGTGCGATGCGTGTCCGCTGGATCCGCTCAATGACGCTGACGGCGACGGCATCTGCGCAAGCCTCGACAACTGCCCGAGCACGTTCAATCCGCGGCAGGAGGACTACGACGGCGACGGCTTGGGCGACGCATGCGACAACTGTCCGTACGCCGCCAATCCCGATCAGCTCGACGCCGATCAGGATGGCCGCGGCGACGTGTGCGAGACTCCCAACGGAACGCTTGTGTACGGCCTGAAGTCGCGCGCCGCCATCCCCATGTACCAGCCCACGGCCATCAATTTGTTCATCGCGAAGATCGATGGCACGGCCTTTGTCGATCGAGGCGCTGTGACCATGGGCGGCTCAGTGGTCAACGTCGATGCGTTGGCGATCTCGCCGGCCTTCGGCCTGTTCGCGTTCGAGATCAGCGCCGCCGGATCGCGGCTGCTGAGCATCGATCCGGAGACGGCGGCGGCGACGGTGATCGGGCCGGTGCTGGCCGGCCGTGACATTCGCGGCGCGTGCTTCGACGTCGACGGAAACCTGCTCGCGGTGGATGTGAACGCCGATGTCCTGCTGCACATCGATCCGGTGACTGGACTGGCGGCGTGTCCGCCCGTCACGCTGACACGCAACGGCACGCCCGTGGATTTCGTATTCGTGACCGATCTCGCTGCCCGGGCCGATGGCACGATCTTCATCATCAACTACTTCGATCCGATTTCCGAACTGCACTACTACACGGTGAATCCCGCCACCGGAGTTCTGACATACGTGACCTACGACGGCAACGCGATCACCGGCCTTGCCTTCGCCGATGGCGCGCCGGCCAACTCGATGTTCGCCTTCGAAGGCAACGGCGGCGACGACGTCATGAGCTGCGATGTTACGGTGTTCGCCCCTGGCGGAGGATTCATCTTCAGCACGATCTACGCCAACATCATCCCGCAGTTCAACGCCGGACCGGGCGACCTTGCCGCGCCGATCACCCAGACCGGCACGCCGGGCTGCCCGCCGCCGCCGTGCCCGGCAGACATCAATCACGACACGAACGTGAACGTCGCGGACCTGCTGGCGGTGATCACCAATTGGGGCTCGTGCGGCCTGCCATGCCCGCCGCGCTGCGCCTGCGACATCGCCCCGCCGGGCGCGGGCGATTGCATGGTCAATGTCGCCGACCTGCTGTTCGTGATCACCAGTTGGGGAGCGTGTCCGTAGGCCTGGCTGAAACGCCGTCGGCGTTGGCATCAATGAGAACCGGCGGCAGCGTCATGCTGCCGCCGGTTGTGTTTCGGGCTTGATGATCCGTGCAATCGGGTCGGCGGATTCACGTACCCTTCTTCTTCGCGAGGAACTTCTCAATTGTCCCTTGGAGCGCCGCGCCGCGCAGGTCGCTCTCGGTCGCAAGGATTTCGCCGGTGTCGCCATCAACCAGCCAGCACGCGGGGATGGAGTTGACCACGTACATCTTCGCGATCGCCGCATCCCAGTACTTGCCGTCGGCGACCTGCGTCCAGGTCATGCCCTTTTCCGCGGTGACCGGCTTGAGTTTCGCGATTGTCTTGTCGCTGTCGAGGGAAATGCCGAGGACTTCAAAACCCTGGTCGTGGAGTTTCTTGTACACCTCGACCAGTCCCGGCACCTCCTTCATGCACGGCCCGCACCATGTGGCCCAGAAGTCGATCATCACAATCTTGCCCTTGTAGTCGCCAGGGAAGTCCACGGTCTTGCCGTCGGTGGTCTGGGCTTCAAAGGATGTGATCTTCTTGCCGACGCTGTGATCCGGCGCAAGGGGGATTTCGGCGACGGTCTTGTCGGACTTCACGACCTTCATGGATA
>CAZCGB010000677.1:0-2048 GCA_964498045.1 uncultured Isosphaeraceae bacterium | reverse complement strand
AGTCGTAGGCCCAGACGATTTCGTTGATGAACGACTCTCGCCCGAAGATGGAATCGAGTAGCACCTTGCAGTAATGCACTTCTCGGTAGTCGATGTGAAAGAAGAACGAGCCGTTCGGCTTCAGAAGGCGCCGCGCCTCCTCCAACCGAGGTTCAAGGAACGCGAGGTAATCCGAGAACGTGTCGGCATAGCCCTTGGTCCCGATCTTGACCGTGCGGTAACGCTTGCCCTGAAACCCGACGCGGTCCCCTTCTTCGTCCCTAACAGTCTGGATTTGTGTCCGTGCCTGTGTTTTGCCGGTGTTGAAGGGCGGGTCGATGTAGATGAGATCGAACGAAGCGTCGGGAAACGCTTTGATGACCTCCAGGTTATCGCCAAAGTGGATATCGAGCACTGGTTTGGACTCCGTTGGTGCGTGGATGGTATCGCGCCTGCAGGCGGTATGCCCGGATTTTGACGGCTACGCCGCGATAGTTGGCGATGCCCCCGGAAGCGCGGGCCAGCGCCGCCGCGGCCACCCTTCGACCAGCGTGGCGTGATTGGCGGATCTTCGGTACGAAAGCCCCCACTCTGGTGGCGATCACTGATCGTGACGGCTGCAGTTGACCTGTATGCCGGTAGGCCCCCATGTAAACGGAACTGGCTTCAGACGGGTAAGCAGTGTGGACGCGCTGCTGCCCAACGCCGACGCTGTCGACGATTCGTCGCTCACGGGGCCCACCACGCTGACCAGCTTCACCGTCGAGCACGGCGACCGCTTCCGCGCCGGCGATCAGATCCGTCTGCGCGGCAAGAGCGAGATCATGCTGGTGACGGGCGTGTCGGGCAACGATCTCACCGTCACCCGGCAATACGGCGGATCGAGCAGTGCGGCTGTCGCCGACAACGACGTGGTCGAGATCATCGGCAACGCCGCGCTGGAAGGCGACGACGCCCCTGCCGCGCGGTTCGCCGCCCGAAGCCGCAAGCAGAATTACACGCAGATCTTCACCGCGGCGATCGAAGTCTCCGGCAGCCAGCTCGCCTCCAGCACCATCGGCGTCGAAGACGAGATGGACTGGCAGAAGCAGGAACGCCTGCGCGAGCTGCTGCGCGATCTGGAGAACTGCGTGATCAACGGCGTCGCGCCGGGCAGCACGCAGCAGGGCTCGACCACCGTGCGCCGCAGCATGAACGGCCTCCTGGCGATGATCGACAGCAACGTCTACGCGCCGGGGACCGATCCGATTCCCGCCGGCGCCGGCAGCGGCGAGGACCTGCTGACCGAGGACGTGCTTAACGCCGCGCTGCGGGCGGTGTGGAACGGCTCATCAGGCCGCATCGACACGATCGTGTGCAATGGGTTCCAGAAGCGGCGCATCAACTCGTTCATTTCCACAGCGCAACGATACAGCCTGCGCGAGGCCACGTTCAAGCAGATGGTTGATGTGTACGAGAGCGACTTCGGCGTCTGCCGCGTCGTGCTCAGCCGCTGGGTTCCCGCCGACACCATCCTTCTGCTGGACTCCTCGCGCATCGCGGTGATGCCGCTGGGCGGCCGCGCGTTTCACTTCAAGAACCTGGCGGCGACCGGCGACGCCGAAAGCGGCCAAGTCATCGGCGAGTACACGCTTGAGTTCCGCAACGAGAACGCGCACGCCGCGCTCAAGGGCCTGGGCACGAGCGCGTGATGAACGTCAGCTCGCCGAACGGCCGGGGCATTTCGACGTTGATCTGAATCCTCCCAACGCTGATCGGCGCCTTCACCGGCGCCGGTTGGTTTGATCCATCCAACCACGGGGCCACACGCATGCCACTCATCACCGATCGAGATCTTGCCGTCATTGAACCCGGCGTGTTCACCGCGGCGTCCGGGGCGGCGACCAACTTGCTCGCCGCAGCTGATGCCGCCATTACCGGAATCACGCTCACCAGCGCCACATCCGACTTTGCCGCGCCCGACATCACGCTCGGCCATGTCATAGTCTTCGATGGCGATGTGCTCGAAGTGGTGTCGCGGCTGGCGACCACGCAGTTGGAGGTCTCGCGCCCGCGAGCGTCGACGACTG
>CAZCGB010000676.1:0-2055 GCA_964498045.1 uncultured Isosphaeraceae bacterium | reverse complement strand
CGCATTCGACGCGGTCTGCTGCGTCTGCCACGCGTTGAATCGTTCATAGATGACCTCGCCGTATGCGTCCGCGGCAAGCTCGGCGGAACCGACAGCGAAACCGAACAGCGCGGCCGATGAACCCAGCCACAGCACGACCATCACCACCATCCACATCGCGGTCAGCAGGGCGGCCCAGCGGTTGGCCCAGCGGCCCAACAGCGGGTACTCCTGCACACTGGCGACAGTGGCACACTCCGGGCAGCGCACGATCAACATGTCATAGTGGGATTCGCGCAGGATGGGCTGCCCAACCAGGTTGTAGCCGCACGCGATGCACAGCCGATCGCCGACGAGCGTGGAGATGCGAGTCTCAGGTGGGTTGGATGCGATGTCAGACATGTGGCGAGGGGTTCGTAGTGGATTTGGAAGCCTGCGACAGTCGGAATTCTCGTCTTGACGAAGTTCTTCAATCACACATTCGCTGCACCGGCAAGCCTGAACCGCTTTCGTCGCCATCGCCATTTCGCGCGCCGGAGCGCTTCGCCCAACCGCAGCAGCACTTTTCCGACCAGCACGCCCGGCAGCGCGATCAGCAGCATGACGCACATGGCCAGCAGCGCCGGCAGCACCACGTTCACGACGCCCTGCGCCAGCCAGGCGACGATCGGGCCATCGATGTCCTCCGGCCGCGGCCGCGGATCAAATTGGCGGTCGAGCGGGCCGTGCATTGACACGATGAAGACGACGACCGCCATCCACGCCAGCCAACCCAGCCACATTTTCCATCGCGGAATGTGCGCGAACGCCGCGGTCAGAAACGTGCCCAGCAGCATCGGAAGCAGGAGATAGAAGAACACAAGGAACAGGCCGGCCTCGCCCGGCATTCGCCGCCTTTCGCCAAGCTCTGACGTCAGAGCGACGGTCGCAATGCTGCCAAGCGTGCAGAAGAACGTGATCGTGCAGATGCCGATGACCCGGAGGCCGATGAGGGTGAAGGCGAAATCCAGGCGTCGAAAGCGTCGCCATCCTGCCCAGATCGGGTGCGTCCTTCGCACCGAGGCGCCTTGGCACTTCGGACAGCGAACAAGATTTAGCCCATAGTGCGGCTCGCGCTGTGGCCGAACGCGAGCCAGGTCCCAACCGCATTTCGCACATACGTGGGCGATGGACATGAGGAACTTTCACTGTACCCGACGCTTGGAGTGAAGGATGGTTGGGGATGGGTCAGGCGGAATTGCAGTCTCGCGTCTGCGGGGTAACAAATCCGTCACATGATCGTTGGCCTCTTGCGGCCTTCCTGAAGGGCTGGCATCATGATGCGGCTGCGCACTGTTCGACAAGGGGAACTTCTGCATGCTTGGCGCGCTGACGATTCAACGGCTTCTGGCGAAGATGAGCGAAGTGGAGGCGAGCGACCTGCACATCAAGGTGGGCTCGCCCCCGGTGCTGCGCGTCGCCGCGGTGCTGCACGAGATCAGTGCCCCGCCGTTCACGGCTGAAGACACCAAGCAGCTGCTCATGCCCATCATCCCCAAGCACATGGAGCCGACGCTCGAAGCCAAGGGCGGCGTGGACTTCTCGCATTCCGAAGGGCTCACCACGCGATACCGATGCAGCGTGTTTCATGCTGGCGGCGGACTGCACGCCGCGATTCGCCGCGTCAATCCAAAGATTCCCGATTTCAACGATCTGCACCTGCCTCCGGTGTATGAGCACATCGCCGAGCACACGCATGAAGGCCTTGTCGTCGTGTGCGGCGTGACAGGATCGGGCAAGAGCTCAACGCTCGCTGCGATCATCGATCACATGAACGAGCGGCACGCCAATAACATCATCACCATCGAGGACCCGGTCGAGTATCTCTTCATTCCAAAGAAGTCGTACATCAGCCAGCGCGAGATCGGACTCGACGTCATCGATTTTCCCAGCGCCTTGCGTTCGGCAGTTCGGCAGGACCCCGACGTCATCTTGATCGGCGAGATGCGCGACAACGAGACCGCGAGCATCGCGATGACCGCCGCCGAGACCGGCCACCTGGTGCTGTCGACCCTGCACACCACCGACGCCACCGAG
>CAZCGB010000675.1:0-2056 GCA_964498045.1 uncultured Isosphaeraceae bacterium | reverse complement strand
GTCGGAAGTGATGAACGAGCCGACGCCCATCAATCTGGGCACTGGCATGGAGATCACGATAAAGAACCTGGTGGAGTTGATCGCGCGACTGACGGGGTTCAAAGGTGAGATTCGCTGGGATTCGAGCAAACCCGACGGCCAGCCGCGGCGTTGCCTGGATACGCAACGCGCGATGAAGCTTCTGAATTGGAAAGCCGCGGTAGGCTTCGAGGAAGGGCTGCGACGCACAATCGACTGGTGGCGAACGCAAACTCGAGCGTCGTCGTGATCGTAGGAGTTGCGGCCCGGCTCGCGTCGTCACATGGCGCTTCAATGATGTGGAACGCATGTGAATCTGGTAAAGCCGTGCCTTCAACAACCGGTCGAGGAAAGACGTTACAATCGTGGCTTCCATGATCATCACAGCGGCCAACTCGCGAAGGGGAGGGTCGCTCGCATGAGAATCTGCGTCACCGGCGGCTCCGGGTTCATCGGATCGTATTTCGTCCGCTCGCTCACCTCAGCCGGGCATTCGATCACGATCCTGGACCTGATCGCTCCGCCTCGCGACTATCCGGCGCATCGTCACGTGCGCGGCGACATCCGCGAGCCCGCCGCGGTGCGCGACGCGCTGCGCGGGTGCGATCGGCTGCTGCACCTGGCGGCCGCCCATCACGACTTCGGCATCGCCCACGACACGTTCTACGCGGTGAACGAGCAGGGCGCGCGCGTGCTGTGCGACGGCATGGACGAAGCGGGCGTGCGCGATGCGAGCTTCTACTCCACCGTCGCGGTGTACGGCGACGCCGCTCCGCCGCATCGCGAAAACTCGCCCACCAGCCCCAACTCGCCGTACGGCGGATCGAAACTCGCGGGTGAAGGCGTGTTTGAGCAATGGACGCGCACCGGCGGCGGACGGCGCTGCATGGTCATCCGGCCGACGGTCACCTTCGGGCCCCGCAACTTCGCGAACATGTACTCGCTGATCCGGCAGATTTACCGCAACCGCTTCGTGCAGGTCGGGCCCGGCAGCAACATCAAGAGCTTGTCGTACGTCGAGAACATCGTGGCGTTCACGCATTACCTGTGGGACACGGCAGCGGCCAATCCCGGCCGGCCGGCGTTCGACGTGTACAACTTCATCGACAAGCCCGATCTGACCAGCCGCGAGATCGCCGCGACGATCTACGAAGCGCTGGGTCGCCGTGCGCCGCGCGTGTCGTTTCCGCTCTGGCTGGCGCTGGCCGGCGCCCTGCCGTTTGACGCGGTGATCAAGCTGACGGGGAAGAACCTGCCGATCTCTGGCGCGCGGATCCGCAAGCTGTTCAACGCGCAGACGAAATTCGAGGCCGATCGCGTCGCCGAGTCGGGATTCAAGCCGCCCGTTCCGTTGCGCGAAGGCATCGCGCGGATGGTGCGCTGGTACGTCGAGGAAGGCCGGCATCAATCAGCGGAATGGCATCTGCCGCCGGCGGTGGCGCCGAAGTACGAACCGGCGTCGCAGGCATCGTCGGGCGAAGCCCCGCGGGCCGCGCTCCCCACGCCAGTTCGATCATGATCGCGCCGGCGCGGAATCGGTCACGGAAGCTTCAACTTCGGGAGCGGCGGTCGGCTGTCCGACGGCCATGCGCAGCACGTGGGCATACTGCGCGGTCGCCGAGGCGATGGTGAATCTTCGTTCCAGCATGGAGCGGGCATTGCGTCCCTGCGCTTCGCAGCGTTGGGGATCAGCCATCATCGACCGGATGCGCGTCGCCAGCGCCTCAGGATCGCCCAGCGGCGTCCATTCGCCCAGATCATGATCCTGCACGATTCGCCGAAGTTCGGACCACTCCTCCGAAAGCGCCAGCAGCGGCTTGCCCACCGCCATCGAGGTGTACAGCTTCGACGGGAAGCTGATGCCCTCGACGCCGCGCGCGATCGTCACCAGCGACGCGTCGCAGGCGTTGAGTGAATCGTTGAGCCTGCTGAACGGCTGATAGGGCAGAAGCAGCGCGTTGGTGAGGTTGCGGGCTCGAATCTGCTCCTCGATGTAGGCCCTGCGTCCGCCGGCGCCGATGAACACCAGCCGGAACGG
>CAZCGB010000674.1:0-2067 GCA_964498045.1 uncultured Isosphaeraceae bacterium | reverse complement strand
CGCCAGATGATCCACGACGCGCACCACGCAGCGCACGCGCAACGTCTCCGCGAGCCTCGCGATGCGATAGTCGAGGTCGCGCGGCATGGGCAGCGATTCCAAACGCCGATACCGCCTCACGTTCAGCCAGCCGCCGAGCAGCCAGATCGAACAGGCAACGACTCCGGCCAGCCAGACGGCGACGATCGCCAACTGCGCTCGCTCGAACGGCATGCTCGCTGCATTGGACACCCCACCGCCTGCGCTGTTGGAAAACGGAGCAAGCGGCGAAGACGGACTCGCGCGCCACAGCCACGCAAACGTCGCGAGCGGCGTGCACGCCATCATCGTCATCGTGGCGCAGCCCGCGAGATACCGCGAGGAAGCGCTGGCGCGGCGAAGGGCAAGCGTCGCCAGCGCGAACGCCGCGGCGAGCACGCAGCCCTGCCAGATGAAATGCGCAAGCGTCCACGACAGCGCGTGAAGCAGCGGCGAGGCTCCGAACGCCGCGGACGAAGCCGAAACAAGGTCATGGGCGAGAATCGGCATGCCGTTCATCGCTTGCCTCCTTCCATCTGATCGAGCATGCGGCGGATCTCATCGAGTTCCTCGCGCGATGCGGGCTTGTGCGACAGCGCACTCATGACCAGCCGGGCCGACGACCCGCCGAACGCCTTGCTTAACAGGTCTCCCACGAGTTGCGCTTGCGTCTGCTCTGCGGGCAGTTTCGCGCGATAGACATGGCTTCGCTGCGCCTCATTGCGCTCCACCAGGCCCTTCTCGGTCATGATCTGCAGCATCTTCAGCACGGTGGTGTAGCCCATGTCGCGCTCCTTCGAGAGCGCATCATGCACCTGCCGCACGGTCTTCGGCCCCGAACGCCACAACGCCTGGAGAATGGCGAGTTCGGCGTCGGTCGGCTTGGGCAACGGTGTGCGTTTCATGGATTGAAAAGTCTCCGGCTGTTGGCTGGCGGCTGATCGCTACCTGCATTCTTCGACCAGTATGTACGAGGAACTTCGTAATGTCAACGAAGATTTTCGTAGATTTGTCGAGATCGTTGAAAACGCCCATGAAAACCAGGTGTATTGAAGCCGCGAGATCGCAGTGAGCCGGGTCGCTACGCGACCCTGGAAACGCCGCCGCGCGGGCATGCGCATGCCGACGGCCGGCACAGCCATGGTCGCGTGTCAAATGCAAAAACTGTCCCTCGTTCCCATGCATGCATGCTTTTCTACCTGCGGAAACTCTTGACGCGCCGGGGAGTCGGGGCGATTATCCCGTGCCCGGGGCTTATGAAATATGAAGCCGATCAGGTCGGCGATTCAAATCATTTCGGAGGTTGGACACTATGAAGCCAGCCAGGTTCACCGCGGCTCTCGCCGCAATCGTTGTCGCTGCATCCACATCACAGCCGGTTGGTGCGCAGGCACCAGCGCCTGCGGAGATCAAGGCTCTTGCCGAGGAATGCTTCATCTACGGCCTGCCCATCGTGATGAACTACGCGGTGATGTACGAGTACTGCGTGGACAAGAACTCCGGCCAGTACAAGGCTCCGTTCAACCAGATCAAGAACGAGGCTCGCGTCTTCACGTATGAAGACACGGCCATCGTCACGCCCAACAGCGACACGCCGTATTCGCTGTTGTGGCTCGACCTGCGAGCCGAGCCGATGGTGCTGTCAGTTCCAGCGGTGCCCAAGGACCGTTACTACTCGGTGATGCTCTGCGACGGGAACTGCTTCAACTACGGCTACATCGGCCAGCGCGCCACCGGGCCCGAAGCGGGCGACTACCTGGTGGTCGGCCCGGGTTGGAAAGGCGATATGCCCACCGGCATCAAGAAGGTGTTCCACTCCACCACGCAATTCTCGCTGGTGGCGTACCGCACACAGTTGTTCAACGCAGACGACATGCCCAACGTCGTCAAGGTGCAGTCAGGCTACAAGGCCCAGCCGCTCTCGGCCTATCTCCATCTGCCCGCGCCAGCGGCCGCGCCGGCGATTGATTTCCCCAAGATCAATAACGACCTGGCGAAGACCCAATTCTGGGAGTACCTGGCCTTCGCACTGCCTTTTGCGCCGCCGGG
>CAZCGB010000673.1:0-2070 GCA_964498045.1 uncultured Isosphaeraceae bacterium | reverse complement strand
TTCCACCTATCCCCATCCAACGGGAGCCGCAACGGGCAGTCGGGCACAACCTGCTGATGCTCGGGCCGGCGGGCACGGGCAAAACGATGATGGCCAAGGCCCTGCCGGGCATTCTGCCGCCGCTGTCGCGTGATGAAGCCCTGGAGGTGACGCGGATCTACTCCAGCGTCGGCAAGTTGAAGCGCGGCGCGGCGTTGATGGCCGAGCGCCCGGTGCGCATGCCGCATCACACTGCTTCGTCGCCGGCGATCATCGGCGGGGGCAGCATCCCGCGCCCGGGCGAAGTCAGCCTCGCGCATCGCGGCGTGCTTTTTCTCGACGAAATGCCGGAGTTCACGCGTGATGTGCTGGAGACGCTGCGCCAGCCGCTGGAGGACGGCTGCGTGACGATCGCCCGCGCGCACGGCGCGATCAAGTTTCCGGCCCAGTTCATGCTGGTCGCCGCGCTCAATCCGACGCCCAAGGGCGACATGGCGGCCGACGAGTTCAGCCAGCGCGCGATGGAGAAATACCTGTCGAAGATAAGCGGCCCGCTCATCGACCGCATCGACATTCACGTTGAGGTGCCGAGCGTGCCGTTCAAGCAGCTGACCTCGAAGCAGCGCGGCACGGACACCGCCGCCATCCGCCAACGCGTGCTGGAGGCGAGATCAATCCAGCATCGTCGGCAGGGCGCGGCGGTGAACGCCGAACTCACCGGCAAGATGCTTGATCAGCACGCCGCGCTGGATGAGCAAGCCCAGACGCTTCTCGGGCAGGCAATGAACGAGATGGGACTCTCGGCCCGCGCATTCGACAAGGTGCGGCGCGTGGCGCGGACGATCGCTGATCTTGAGAAAAGCGAGCGCGTGCAGTCATCGCACATCGCTGAGGCGGTGCAGTACCGGTTGCTTGATCGGATGCTGTAGTGATGTTGATGACGAATCCAAAGCCCACCGACTCCTGTCGGTGGGACCGGCGTCCCAGGCATGGAATGCATGGGCTTGGCGTGCGCCATTGTGTTTTCGTCAGCGCGTCGCGATCTGAAAATCGCCGAGCAAACCGTCGGCGTACTCCCAGACGGTGATTTCCAGCCGCTGCGCCCCCCACTTCGCGGCTTGTTCATGAGTTGGATACAGCACATCAAGGCGCTTGCCCTTGATCGCCCCGCCGCGATCGAGCACGGGCACGATGGAGGCGTTGTCGTAGCCCGGCACGGAAATGAGCGTACCGAATGGCAGCAGGTCGGTGTCGGCCGCGACCATCCTCATGCCGTTGGTCCAGACGCTGTAACCTGAAGCGGTGATGCCGTCGGCCGACTCGCCGCACGAACGCTCGTCCGGGCTGTAGGCGGTGACGAGCATGCTGATGGTGCGGGCGATGCGAACTGGGCGGCCGTTGAACGTGCGTGATGGCGGCTGCGCAACAGCGACAGCTGCAGTTCCTGCGACAGACGCCATCGGTGCCGGCGTGATCGCGGGCGGCGCATTCAACGGCGCGATCGGCGATGGCGTCGCATCAACTGCCTGCCTCTTTGCGCTTTCGATCTCCACAGCGCGCTCGTTCACGACGGCGACGTCGCTGGTCGCCGTCGCCATCTGATCGACGACCGTCAATAGCGCGGGTGACTTCGCAGGCCCCAGCAATGACGGGAGGATCGCCGCGCTGGGCAGCACCGTGATCACGCCGGCGATCAGCAGCCGCCGATTGCGGTGCAGCGTTCGCGGCGAAGGCGTCGTTGAAGTTGTTCGCGGCTGGTTGACGTCCATATCACACCGTTCTTCGAGTCGCTCTGCCTCGCAGCGACACGAGGTTGCCGAAAACCATAACCCGGCCTAGGTCTGCGTCAACCCGGACCTGCGACGATCGCGATTGGCGACCCCGTTAGCGGCGTTGGGACCCTTCTGCACCTGCAATTGTGCACAACTCCCGCGCTACAATCGCCTCGCACAAATGGTCGCGCGCCGCTTCGAACTCGTCAGCCCATACACACCCACAGGTGACCAGCCCGCGGCGATCGAAGACCTCACCAACTGGGTCAACGCGGGCAAGCGGCACAACGTGCTGCTGGGCGCGACAGGGTCAGTGGCG
>CAZCGB010000672.1:0-2073 GCA_964498045.1 uncultured Isosphaeraceae bacterium | reverse complement strand
CAGAACAGCGGCTTGTCCATAGCCCGCCCTTCGGGACGGGTGGGCCACCGCGACCCAGCTATGGACGATCGCGCCGCCCCCCAAGAGCAGCACGAGCACCGCAACCTTCAGCAGCAGGATGGCCCGCCAGCGCCTCATTCCTGCATCATACGTGATAGGCGGTGTTGCCCGGCAGTTTCGCGCGAAGGGGGGCCTGCGATCGTTCACGCCGCCGGCTGCGTCGCAGGATTTGAAGGCGCCGGCTGCGTCGTCGGCGCATCAAGCGCAGCGATCGCCTGGTTGGTCCTGGCGATCTGCTCATTGACTTCATCGGGAAGCCCGGCATCGCGCTCGGCGAGCAGGTTTCGTTCACGCATCGCCTGCAACGTCTGGCCGCAGGCCTTGAACCACGACAGCGCCTGCTGCAGATTCGCCCTTCGTTGATCAATCGGCTGCGACTGGTCGTATCCCAGCGATTGATGCGCGGTGGCGACCATCGAACGCGACACGGCAAGGTCGCGCATGAAATACGCGTTGTTGGGATCCTTCTGGCAGAGGCCTTCGCGGATTTCCAAAGCTGCGCGGTAATGCTCCAGCGCCTTGGGCACATCGTTCTGCCGATTGAACAGGTCAGCCGCTTTGTTGTGCGTGTAGGCAAGATCGCTGGCCGCCAGCGCGTCGTTGGCGTCGGCGTCAACCATTTCCTGCGCAATGGTCAGCGCAGCATTGAAATGCTCCAGGGCTTCGGGGTAGCGGTTGAGCGCGATGAGCGTCGCCCCCACCTGGTTGTGGCTGACCTCGGCGTTGCGGCGCATCACGGCGTTCGACGGGTCTTTCTTGATCTGATCGAGCAGCAGTTGCAGGCCAACCTGCAGATGTTCCAGGGCTTTCTCGGGGTTCCCCGAATCGGCAGCCATGTATCCAAGCTTGTTGTGCGCGACCGAGAGGTTCAGCACATCGCGCACCGCAGCGGGGTTGCGATCGTGCAGTTGCTGAATGATGTCCATCGAGCGCTGATATTCCTCGGTGGCCTTGGTCGGGTCCTTCAGCCATGAAAGCACATCGCCCTTCTTCATGGCGCTTGCGGCAAGCTCGCGAAGCAGGGTTTCATCGTCAGGATGGGCCGGCAGCACGCGGTCGATCGCCGCCACCGCCTGCGAGTAGTACTCCAACGCAGCGGCCTGCTCGCCCATGTGCTGCTTGATGTCGCCGATGCGGTTGAGCGCGCTCGCGAGATCGTGCTGACGGACGGGGTTCTCGGGATGGGCGTCGGCGAGCTTCTTGCAGATGTCGTAGGCGCGCTGGTAACTGACGAGCGCGCCGGCGGTGTCGCCGAGGTTGGATTGATAGGGATCGCCCTGGATGTCGCCGACCTGCTGCCAGGCGGCGGCGAGCTCGGCCTGCAGGCTGTCATCGGAGCCGGCCTGCGAAGAGAGGTTCTGCAGATACTGCAAGGCGGTCTTGACGAGGGATTCGCGTGCCGGCCGCGAGCCGGCGAGATCGCGGATCTGGTCGTTGAATTCGAAGATGAACGCATGCGCGAGGTTGCGCACGTCGTTGAAACGCCGCTCGGCGTTGTAGCGCTCCTCATCGGCGCGCTGACGCTGCTGTTCGGCCTTGTGGGCCTGCCAGAGCGTCGCGCCGAAGCCGCCCACCAGCGCCAGCAGCAGCAGCAACGCGGCCGCCGCCAGCAATCGATAGCGCTGCAGCCGCTTGCGCATGACGTACCACATGCTCTCGCGCTTGGCTTCGATGGGCTCGCCCGCGAGGTAGTGCTTGATGTCGCGCGCCAAATCGCCGGCCGTCTGGTATCGCCGCGCCGGGTCCTTCGCGAGGCATTTGAGCACGATGGTGTCGATCTCATCGTTGCTGGCGTGATCAACGATGCTCGGCCGCGACGGCTCGGCGGTGAGGATGTTGTCGAGCACTTCGCGGAAGCTGGCCTCGACGTCGTAGGGAAACTTCTCGGTGAGCAGTTGAAAGAGCACGACGCCCAGCGCGTACACGTCGCTGCGCGTGTCGATGCGCTCCATCGAGCCTTCCGCCTGCTCGGGGCTGGCCCAGGGCAATGAGCCCAGGAACTGCCCGCTGACG
>CAZCGB010000671.1:0-2082 GCA_964498045.1 uncultured Isosphaeraceae bacterium | reverse complement strand
AGCGTCGCAAGATGCCGCGCGATGGACGCGGGATCGAGTTTTCGCTCGCGATGCAGATACCGCGTGTGCTCGGCGAGGTCGGCCGGCTGAATTCGCTTGAGATCGATGATCTTCCGCGCCTGCAGGTGCGTGAACAGATCGCGCAGATCGCGGCAGTACGCTTCCAGCGTCGCCGGCGCGAGCCCCGCCTCGACCTTGAGATAGATCAGGAACTCACGTGCCGGTCTTGCGAAGCCCGGCCACGACGCCCACCGGTCCGACTTGCCCTCGATCGTCGCGCTGCTGCGACCTGGCCGCAGCCCCCGCAATGACGCGGATTTCGACGAGCGGCTGGATGCGCTGCTCCGAGGAGATCTCGGCGATTTCGCCGCCGATGCGGTGATAGAGCGGGCAGCCGTGGAACGTGCCGAAGCAGACGTTGAAGGCCTGTTCGATGCGGCCGAGGCTGAATCGGTGGCTGCACCGTGCGTCATTGCGATCGACGTGCGGACAGGCCCCGGCCGCCCCGCCCCCGCTTGTCGGGTTCGTTTCGCTGATGTCGAAGGCGTCCGGCCGCTGGGTCTCGACTTCGAAGTCGTCGGCGTCAAAACGGACATCGCGCCTGGGTTCTTCACGCCCGGCAATCTCCAATTGGGGCCTTCGCTTCTCGCGCGCGTCATGCATGACCTGCGGGCGGATTCATCGACCAGCGCGCGTGTTTTGCGCCAAGTTTCGATGTTTAAGGAGCCGCGCGACGCGCAAATTCTGCGCACGACGGATGCCGCTCACGCGACTCGCATCGATTCGCAGTTCCTGAATGCGGCGCGCCGCTTGCTTGTGTCCGGAGGCCCGTTCGCACCTGAGGCAAGGAGTGCCGCCGTGCGCAGACACGATTTCCCCGTTGACAGGGGCATGGATGCCCCTTTTCTTCGACCAATCCATTTGCCGTCACCTGCCGTGACGTGCCCGGTCTCGGCGCGATCGGCATTTGCCGCGCATTCGTCGCGCAGGTTCAGCTGGGAGGCCCGCACATGAACTACGGACTGTACCTATCCGCAGCCGGCGCCCTCACCAACATGCATCGTCAGGACGTGATGGCCAACAACCTGGCCAACGTCAATACCGTCGGATTCAAGCCCGATGAAGTCACCTTCAGCACGCGGCTGGCCGAGCGGCTCGACCCCGGCGCGATGAGCATGATGGGCGGCGAACCAGCCGATCCGCAGTGGATGCTCGAGAACCTCGGCGGAGGCCAGTGGATCGTGCCTTCGCGCGTGGACCTGCGGCAAGGCGCGCTGACTCGCACCGGCAATGACCTTGACGTCGCCATACAGGGCGAAGGCTTCTTCGTCGTTGACGGTTCGCGCGACGGCAAAGGCGGCGCCGACAGCCTGCGGCTCTCGCGCGACGGCCGCTTCACGCGGAATTCCGACGGCGAACTGGTGATGGCGGCCAGCGGCCATCGCGTGCTTGACGCCGACGACAAACCGATCGTGCTCGACGATCAGAGCATGATCTCCATCGACGCCCGAGGAGTCATCACACAGAACGGAGAGATCGTCGCGACACTTGGATTCGTCAATGTCGCCGATCGAGGCTCGTTGAAGAAGGATGGCGACAACCTCCTGCGCGTTGAAGGCCGGGGAGCGAAGCAACTGCCCGACGCCCCGCTCGCCAGCGCGATCAAGCAGCGGCACGTGGAAGACAGCGCGGTCGACGCCATCACGGCTCTGAACCAACTGACCAACGCCTCCAAGGCTGTGCAGGCAAACATCACCATGATGCAGTACCACGACAACATCCTCGGCCAGGTCATCAACACGTACGGCCGCGTCGCGTAAGGCAAACGTCAAGTCACCGAAACGTCAAAACGTCAAAACGAACAAATTCCTTGGCTGTTTCAACTGCACGCCCCCTGAGCGATCATTTCAAGACCTTTCATTCGAATTCAAGCATCTCGCGCCATCCGCACATTCCTTCCGCCATTTGTTCGTTTTGACTTTTCGACGTTTTGACGTTTCGACTTTTCCCGAGGATTCCATGGCCAGCATCGCACTCAACTCCGCAGCATCCGGCTTGACCGCCTTGAGCACCGCGCTCGAC
>CAZCGB010000670.1:0-2085 GCA_964498045.1 uncultured Isosphaeraceae bacterium | reverse complement strand
CTGGTGTCCACCGCGGTTTCGTACGTCATCCTGGCGCTGGCGGGCGACGGTCATCTCGGCTTCGGCCTTGTGTGCGCGTGGTGCGGCGCGTATTTCCTGATCGGCGGCGCGCCGACGTTCGTGCTGCTCAAGGAGCGCAAGCTGCGCGAGAAGCTGCCCGAAGGCCAGACCATCGCCACGGTCGGTTTTCATCGCATGGCTTCTACCTTCCGCGAGATTCGCCGCTATCAGCACCTGATGCGGTTTCTCGTGATCTCGATGATCTACCTCGCCGGTATGCAGGTGGTGATCTTCTACGCGGGCACGATCGCCAAGGACCTCTTTGGTTTCAGCGACGCCAAGCAGGGCATCTTCTTTGCGCAGGTGATTGTGACGGGGATTCTCGGCGCGGCGATCGTCGGCCGCGTGCAGGATCGCATCGGCACGCGCACCACGATCCAGGCCCTGCTGGTGATCTGGGCGTTCACGCTGCTGGTCGCGGGATTCGCCACGCGCGAATGGGTGTTCTGGATCGCGTCCAACTTCGTGGGGTTCTCGATGGGCGCGCTCGGGTCGGCCAGCCGCGTCATGGCGGGGCTGTTCAGTCCGCAGCACAAGGCGGCCGAGTTCTTCGGCTTCTACGGCATGGCGAACAAGATGGCGGTGATCCTCGGCCTCGGATTTCAGTTCATCCTCGGCTGGATGGGAGCGAGGTTTAATGTCGCCATCGGCGCATCCGCGGTGTTCTTTGTCATCGGGTTTTTCCTGATGTTCACGGTCAACGAGCGGGCTGGCCGCATGGTGGCCATCAAATCCGCCCGAGAGCATGCGGCCAAACATCATGACTACGTCGGCGAAATCGCCACCGATGCCTCATGAGGCATTTACGACAGGCGATCGGTGTTCTACGATTGAAGTACGTTGATCTACCTCGACAATAACGCGACGACGCAGCCCGCGCCCGAAGTGGTCGAGGCGATGCTCACCTCGCTGCGCGATGAGTGGGCCAACCCTTCGAGCATTCATCGCGCCGGCCAGCGCGTGCATCAGAAGATGGAACTGGCGCGCGAATCGGTCGCGAAACTCATCGGCTGCCAGAGCCGCGACCTGATCTTCACCTCCGGCGGAACCGAGGCGGCGAACATGGCCATCCTCGGCTCGCTTCGCGCGCAGCCTGACCGCAAGGTCATCGTCACCAGCCGCATCGAGCACGGCGCGGTGCGCACGTTCTCCACGCGCTGCGCCGCCGACGGGTGCGAAGTCGTCTGGCTGCCGAACGATTCCGAAGGCGTGGTCGATGTCGCAGCGCTGAACGACGTGCTGATGAAGCGCGCGAAGGACATCGCCATCGTCAGCATCATGTGGACCAACAACGAGACCGGCGTGATCCAGCCGATCGAGCAGATCGGCCAGATGTGCCGCGATGCAGGCGTGCGCTTCCACACCGACGCGACGCAGTGGGTGGGCAAGATGCCGACGAACGTGTCGGCGATGCCGATCGACCTGCTCAACTTCGCCTCGCACAAGTTTCACGGGCCCAAAGGCGTGGGCGGGTTGTATGTGCGGCCACGCGTGAAAGTGATTCCCAACATCGTCGGCGGCTCGCAGGAACGCTCGCGTCGCGGCGGAACCGAGAACACGCCGGGCATCGTCGGCATGGGAGTCGCCGCGGAACTCGCGATGAAGTGGCTCGCATCCGACGGCATGCGGCGCAGCGCGGCGCTTCGAGATCGCTTTGAATCGGCTGTGCTCGCGGCGATCCCCGGCGCGATGGTGAACAGCGGCAGTGCGGTTGGGGGCAGAGGCTGGGGCACAAGCAACATCGCGTTCCCCGGCGTCGAGGCCGAAGCCGTGCTGCTGCTGCTTTCGGAGAAGGGCGTGTGCGCCTCAGGCGGATCAGCCTGTTCCTCCGGCGCGCTGGAGCCTTCGCCGATCCTTCAGGCGATGCACTTGCCGCCCGAGCGCACATTGGGCTCGATCCGCTTCAGCCTGTCGCGCGAGACGACGCAGGCGGAGATCGATGAAGCCATCACGATCGTGATCGATGTGGTGAAACGCCTGCAGAAATCGAAACGCGAGATTCAGGCGTGCACGGAAGCGGCGGGG
>CAZCGB010000669.1:0-2090 GCA_964498045.1 uncultured Isosphaeraceae bacterium | reverse complement strand
GTTTGGCCGGAGATGAGCTCGCCCGGCGCGTTGCCGGTGTTGACGGTGGTGATGCCGAAGCCGCGCACGTACTCGACGAGCTTGTCATTGGGATTGTAGGCGTCGATGGCGCGCAGTTCAGGCTGCACCGGCGCGCTGTGGTCGAGTTGATCCTGATCGTGCGGCGAGTTGTACAGGCCGCTCACGCCGACGGTTCCGTGGGCGTCGATCAGTCCGGGCGTGACAACATTGGCTTCGCGCACATCAAAGCCCTGGGGAATGGGCGTCGTCGCGGCTGGACCGACCGCGGCGATCTTGCCGTCACGGATGATGATGACGCCGTCGGTGATCGCGGCGCCGCTCATCGTGTGAATGGTCTTGCCCTTGATGGCGATGTTCTGCGCGAACGCGGCGTGGGGGGAGAGAAGGGCCGCGGAACCGCAAGCGAGGGCGAGCGCGAGTTGGAGATGTGGAATGCGTCGCATGGTCAGTTTCCTCCCGCCTGCACTGCGTGATCATGGTCGAAGCAGCAGAAATACGGCTCCTGATCGTGCCCCGCGCCGAAGCCGCCTGTGGCGTAGAGGCGATCGGCCTCGACGCTGTGATCGAAGACTTTCTGGCCTTCGATCCACGTCTGCTCGACGTGCGTGTACACGCTCAGCGGGTCGCCGCTGAGGATGATGAAGTCGGCGTCCTTGCCAGCCTCGAGCGAGCCGATGCGCTTGTCGAGGTCGAGCATTTTCGCGGGGTTGATGGTGAGGGCCTCCAGCGCGCCCTTGCGCGTCATGCCCGCGCGTACGCCGAACGCCGCCATGCGGAACCACAGGCGTGAGTCGGTGATCCAGTCGTCGGTGTGGAACGCGGTCAGCACGCCGGCTTTCTCCAGGATTGGCGCGGTGTTGTACGTCAGTTCAGCGGCCTCAAGCTTTCCTCCGGGCGAATCGACGATGATCATCGAGCAAGGAATCTTCGCGGCGGCGATTTCATCCGCGACCTTCCAAGCCTCGCTCACGTGATGCAGCACAACGCGGAATCCGAACTCCTGCGAGAGCCGGATGACGGTCATGATGTCGTCGGCCCGGTGGGTGTGATGATGCACGATGCGCTTGCCGTCGAGGACTTCGACCAGCGCGTCGAGGCCGATGTCGCGCGGCGGCAGTTTCTCGGCGTCGCCCGCAGCCCGTCTGATCTTGTCGCGATACTCCTGGGCCTTGATCAATTGTTGCCGCATGAGGGCCGCTGATTTGCCGCGCGTGCCGGGAAACGGCGGCTCACCCAGCGGGTTCGTGCCGTTGGCCATCTTCATGCCGCCGCTGGTCCTGCCATCGGTATCGAGGATGAACATGTCGTCGATCTTCTCGGCCTTGCGGATCTTCACGTAAATGGTCTGACCGCTGAGCAGATGGCCTGACCCGGGCATGAGGTTGAGCGTAGTGAGTCCGCCGGCGCGGGCGCGCATGAACCCCGAATCGCGCACATTGACGGAGTCGTAGATGCGGACGTCGGGCTGGATCGGCCCGGATTGGTCCGCGCCGCCGATGCCGCCGATGTGCGAGTGCGTGTCGACGAGTCCCGGCATGACGGTCTTGCCCTTGGCGTCGATCACCTGCGCGCCGTCGGGAATCTTGACGGCCGATGCCGCGCCGACGGCGATGATCTTGCCGCCTTGCACGATGAGCGTGCCATTGTCGATCGGCTCACCGACGATGGGGATGAGGTGCGCGCCGACGACGGCTAGCGGCTTCTCCTGCGCGGACGCGATGGCGGCCGGTAGGAGCAGGCTGCACGCAGCAAGAATGATCGATCGAAATCTCTTTGGGCTCAACGAATGATCTCCTCCAGGGGCGGGCGGGCATCTTACGGCAACGCCGGCCGCTGGTTGACTCGCCCGTGCTGTCGTAGGCTTCAAATACATGCGAACGCCCTCAATTGCCACATCAATCGCCTTCGCGCTGCTGGTTACGCTTGTGGTTTCGCGTATCGCACACGCGCAAGATGGACTGAAGCCCGACGCCACGCTCGAACGCATCGCCATGACGAAAGCCCTCGTGATCGATGGCGTGTCGGGCGGCGGCAGGCTCGATCCGCCATGGCCGCGCATGTCCCAGCGC
>CAZCGB010000668.1:0-2097 GCA_964498045.1 uncultured Isosphaeraceae bacterium | reverse complement strand
GGACGTGATCCAATTCAAGAAAGCCGAGGCGAAGTTCGTGCTGCACGTGGAGAAGGGCACGGTGTGGCAGCGGTTCAACGAGGATCGTTTTTGGGAGACGCACAACTGCATCCTGACGCACGGCGCGGGCCAGCCGCCGCGCGGCTGTCGGCGACTCTTGCAGCGATTCAGCGAGGAGTTGAAGCTGCCGATCATCTGCCTGCTCGATTGCGACCCTTGGGGGCACTACATCTATTCAGTCATCAAGCAGGGTTCGATCTCGCTGGCGTTCGAGTCATCGCGCCTGGCGATTCCCGATGCGAAGTTCCTGGGCATCCGGGCCAAGGACTACAAGGAATGCGATCTCAGTGAGGCGGTGAAGATCGACCTCAGCGAGAACGACATCAAGCGCGCCAAGGAGATCGCTGCATACCCCTGGTTCGAGGGTCACAAGGGCTGGCAGCGGGAGATCGACGCCATGCTGAAGAACGGCTTTAAGATGGAGGTCGAGTCGCTGATCACCAAGGACATCTCCTACGTCACCGAGGAGTACGTGCCAGCCCGGCTGAAGGCGAAGGATTGGCTGGACTGACCCCGGGTTTTTGCCTCCGAGAACCGCAAAAAACCGATTTTTGGGAATTCCAATCGCCATCAACTGCTTTTTTCGGTTGAGGGGAGTCGAGACCGCATTTCGTTGTCGTTTAGGTAGGCAGACTGGCCGCGGCAGTGGTTTGAAGTACACTAATCGGTCCGCCACGCGTCCTTCCCGGCCACGTCTTGCCGACGGAAAATGCATCTCTTGTCAGAAGGACGCGATGGGGTGGCTAGTGCTATTGGAGAGGGTTCGATGCCAGTCATGACCGCGCCGCGCACCAACGAAACGCCGACCCACGCCTTTGATGCCGAACAATGGGCCAAGCTCCCGGCCCACCCGCATCGCGTTCTTGTGGCGGATGATGAGCACCTTGTCGCCAGCGGCGTCGCGGTAAACCTGCGCGAACTGGGCTACGAGGTCATTGGCCCAGCCTCTGATGGCGAGGAAGCGATCGCGCTCTGCGAAAGCGCCCATCCGGATATGGCCCTGCTCGATATTCGCATGCCCAAGCGCGATGGTCTCTCAGCCGCCGAGATCGTATTCCGTCAAATGGGCATTCCCGTCATGATCTTCTCCGCGTACTCTGATCCTGACTATGTCGCCTCTGGCAATCGCGTGGGCGTGTTCGGCTATCTCCTCAAACCTGTTACGCAGGACCAGATGCGCGTCGGCATATCAGTCGGCTGGGGCCGCTTCCTTGACTACGCGCGCCAGCACACGGAAATCCTGCTGCTGCGTGAGCGTCTGGAGCAGCGAAAGGTCATCGAACAGGCCAAATGGATCTTGGTGAAACGCCGCGGCATCGATGAACCTGATGCCATGCGCCTGCTTCAGAAGCAGGCCCGCAACAACCGTCGCACCCTGGTGGATGTAGCCAAGGCTGTGCTCGAGAACGAGCAACTGTTCAGCGAGTGAAGCTGAAGCGGTCATTTCAAGGGCCGCATGGCGGTGGCGCAGAAACACTTCCAACCACGAACGCCAAGCGTGTCCTGCCTTGTGCATGGGCGGAAAATCGGTACAATCTTTGCCCCTTCGGTCGCCTGACCATGGCGAATCGATCTCATTGGTTTTCGACGCTTGGAGCACATGGACACCACCCTGATCATTCTCAAGCCCGATGCCGTTCAGCGCGGCCTCATGGGTCGCATCATCAGCCGCTTTGAAGACAAGGGGTTGCTGATCGTGGGCGCAAAGTTGATGAAGATCAGCCCCGAGCTCGCGGCCACGCACTACGAGAGCCACAAGGGCAAAAAGTTCTACGACGGCCTTGTGGGATTCATGACGTCTTCACCAGTCCTGGTAATGGCGGTGCGTGGAATCGGCGCGATCGAGATTTGCCGCGCGATGATGGGCGCGACGTTTGGGTCAAAGGCGGTCGCCGGGACAATTCGCGGCGACTTCGGCGTGTCAAATTCGTTCAACTTGATTCACGGTTCAGACAGTCCCGAAGCCGCAAAACGCGAGCTTGGCCTGTTTTTCAAGGCTGTCGAAGTCGTGGATTTCGCTCGGGCGGCCGACCGTTG
>CAZCGB010000667.1:0-2098 GCA_964498045.1 uncultured Isosphaeraceae bacterium | reverse complement strand
GCCCGGCTCGCCGCAGCGCGTCGAGGCCAGCAGCGTCTACCTCATCGAAGGCAATCTCGATGACGCCCAGGTGCATCGGATCGCCAGGGAGCTGCTGGCCGATCCCGTCACTGAATCCGCCACGATCGGAGCCGTTGCGCCACGCGCTTCGGCAATCATTGAAGTGCATCCGTTGCCGGGAGTGATGGATCCCGATGCCGAGGCGGTGAAGATCGCCATCCGCAGCATGCTGGGCGTTGATGTGGATGTCCGCACCGGCCGCCGCTTTGACATGTACCAGACCACGCCGGCCACGGCGAAGCAGATTGCTGAGCGATTGCTCGCGAACACGGTGGTGCACGCGATTCACGATCAGCCGTACCAGCCGGCGTCATTCCCGCACGGCTCGCCGTACGAACTGAAAATCGTGACGGTCCCGCTGCGCGAGCTTGACGATGCCGCACTTCAGAAGATGTCGCGCGAGGCGCATCTGTTCCTTTCGCTGGAGGAAATGCGCGCCATCCAGACGGAGTATCGGCGAGCCGGGCGTGACCCGCGCGAGATTGAGTTGGAGACCATCGCACAAACCTGGTCCGAGCATTGCGTGCACAAGACGCTGAAGGCGACGATTCGGTACGTCGAGAACGGGCCGGAAGACGCACGACGGCCACGCATTGCCATGCGTGGGCGTCCCGGACATGAACTCAATCCCGACGGTTCGGTCACCATCCACAACCTGCTGAAGTCCACCGTCGCCGCCGCCACGCATGAGTTGATGAAGGATGGCATCGACTGGTGCCTGAGCGTGTTCGTCGACAACGCAGGCGTGATCGCATTCGACGACGACACAGCCGTGTGCTTCAAGTGCGAGACGCACAACCATCCTTCCGCGATCGAGCCGTACGGGGGGGCGGCGACGGGCATTGGCGGCTGCATCCGCGACATCATGGGCACCGGTCTCGCTGCCAAGCCCATCGCCGCGACCGATGTGTTCTGCGTGGCGAATCCCGATCTGAAGGATGTGCCTGCCGGCTGCCTGCCGCCGAAGCGCATCCTTTCGCAGGTCGTCGCCGGCGTGCGCGACTATGGCAATCGCATGGGCATTCCGACCCTGAACGGCGGCGTGTGGTTCGATGACGAGTACATCGGTAATCCGCTGGTGTACTGCGGCGTCATCGGCGTCATGCCACGCGAGAAGATTCGCGGGGCCGCCCGCGCGGGCGATCGCATCATCGCGGTAGGGGGCAGGACCGGACGTGATGGCATCCATGGCGCGACGTTTTCATCCGCCGAGTTGACCGACACCCACGCCGACGAATTCAGTCACGCGGTGCAGATCGGCAACGCCGTGACGGAGAAGATCACGCTCGATGCGATCCTCGAAGCGCGCGACATGGATGGCGGATGCCTGTACAACGGCCTGACCGATTGCGGCGCGGGCGGCTTCTCCAGCGCGGTGGGGGAGATGGGCAAGGACCTGGGCGCGATCGTCGAACTCGATCGTGCGCCGCTGAAATACGCAGGCCTGTCGCCGACGGAAATCTGGATCAGCGAAGCCCAGGAGCGGATGGTGCTGGCCGTGCCCGAGCGCAACATCGCCGCGCTGCAGGCGATATGCGACAAACATGGTGCAGAGATGTGCGATCTTGGCGTTTTTGGTGTGGAGAATCGTGAACTGGTCCTGCGCTATCACGGCACGGAGGTCGGCCGACTCTCGATGGACTTCATGCACGACGGCCTGCCGGAGACGGTGCGCGAAGCGGAGTGGGACAGCAAGTCCACAAGTCCGCAGATCAACAGGTCAACAAGCACGCTTCAACCGCACGTCGGCGATGTGCTGCTTGATCTGCTTGCTCATCCGAACATCGCCAGCAAGCAGTGGATCATTCGGCAGTACGACCATGAGGTGCAGGGCCGCACGGTCGTCAAGCCGCTGGCGGGCACGGCCGAACTGCCTGGCCCGAGCGATGCCGCGGTCATCACGCCCGTGCTGAATTCCGCGCGCGGCCTGGCGATCGGCAACGGACTTGCCACAGGCTTGAAGGACGATCCGAACCTGATGACGCTCGCGGCGATCGAAGAGTGCGTGCGCAATCTCTTGTGCGTCGGAGCTGATACA
>CAZCGB010000666.1:0-2102 GCA_964498045.1 uncultured Isosphaeraceae bacterium | reverse complement strand
CCGGCAGTCTGCAGGAGCTCAACGGCAACCTGATTATCACCAACACGCCGAACAACCATCGATCAATTGAAGGTCTGCTGGCGCAACTTCGCGAGATTCGCGCACTTCAGATCAATGTTGAAGCCCGGTTCCTCACGGTTTCAACAGACTGGTTCGAACGCATCGGCGTCGATCTGGATATCTACTTCAACACCGGCAAGACCGAGTTCAATGCTGCCAAGGGCGTTGATCCCAACTTCCATCTCTCGGATTTCTTCAATGCTGACGGAAGCCTCAAGGACCCGGTGGTGTTCGGCAACTTCGACCAGGTGGCCAACCCGGCCCCGGGTAATCCGTTCAACACGGTGCCCACGGGCGCAATCACCGGCGTTCCCACCGGGACGCCACCTACCACCATCACCAACGTCATTGGCCCGGTTGGTTCACCCATCCGCAACACGTCCGGCTTCTCGCCACTGGGAATGACCCAGAACACGAAGGGGCTGATCGAATCGCTGGCTGATTTCGATGCCACATCTTTTGCGGGCCTCGCGCTTGCCAATCCCGCTCTGACCGTCGGCATTCAGTTCCTGGACGACGTTCAGGTCGATCTGCTCATCGAAGCCACCCAGGCTGATCGTCGATCGGTCGGTCTCACGGCTCCACGCCTGACGTTCTTCAACGGTCAGCGGGCATGGGTCGCCGTGACCACTCAGCGTGCGTATGTTTCGAGCTTGACGGCAGTGACCGGCGACTCGTCAGGTGCGTTCCAGCCCAACATCAGAACCCTTCAGGACGGTTTCGTGCTCGATGTCGAAGGCGTGATCTCGGCCGATCGACGCTACGTCACCATGACCGTGATCTTTGATTTCTCCGAGTTCCTCGGGTTCCGCCAGTCATCCGCTGCGGATTTCAGCGGTGCGGCGGGCGGCGGCTCAACCGGCGGCATCGGCGGCGGCAACGCCTCGCAGTTCCAGGGCTCGGTCGAATTGCCCGTAATCCGCGTTTCGCAGGTGCGAACCACAGTATCGGTTCCCGACAAGGGCACCGTGCTGCTCGGTGGTCAGCGCCACGTCCGCGAGATCGAGATGGAGACTGGCGTCCCCGTTCTCTCCAAGATCCCCTGGATCAACCGCTTCTTCACCAATCGCGTGAACAACAAGGAAGAGCAGACGCTGCTCATCCTGATCCGGCCCGAGATCATCATCCAGCAAGAGAACGAAGACATGCTCTTCCCCGGCCTCTCGGACAACCTTGGCGGCGCGGCTTCGTATCTGCGCTGATTGAGACTTCGAATCCAGCTTCCTTCGGGAAGCGAACAACCCCATCGCGGCGGCACGCGACATCGCGTGCCGCCGCTTATCTTTCATCAGCCTGCCTGAATCCGTCAGCGTCTGCGAGGCGTGCATGACAAACATTCCGCGGGCATGGCGGGCAGATGACGTGGACCAATTTCAACGGCTTGATCGCACCAAACGTTGCTTTCCAACGCCTGTACGGCTACCCTGACGTCAATCACCTCCGCAAGCATTCAAGCGGGAGCACGATGAACATGACCTCGGCAACCTCACGCCTCCGTGTCAGCGAAACCGACGGCATTACGCGCGTCGAGTTTGTTGATCGCAACATCCTCGACGAGGCCAACATTCAGCAGATCGGCGCGGAGATCACCAAGATCGTCGACAGCCGGCCGAGTCCCCGGCTGCTGATCAGCTTCACCAACGTGGACCACCTGTCTTCGGCGGCGCTGGGCACATTGATCACGATCAACAACCGCGTGCGATCGCGCGATGGCCAGCTGCGCCTTGCGAACATTGATCCGCAGATTCACGAGGTCTTCAAGATCACGAAACTGGACAAGCTGTTCCAGATTCACGAGAACACGCAGAAGGCGCTCGCAAGTTTCTCCTGAACCGCCTTTGCCCGCCGCACGCCGAGTGGCCGACGCATGGAGGACGGAACAGGCCACTGGACTGTCCCCGGCCGATTGCCGATAGCCAGAGCATGCCTGTCATCGATGGATCGATGATTTTGGATCGCCAAGCAAGCGCCTGCCGTCCCATGCCCACCGACTTCCGTGAGCGATTCGTGATGCCCAGCCGCCGCGAGGAGATCGACGCGGC
>CAZCGB010000665.1:0-2111 GCA_964498045.1 uncultured Isosphaeraceae bacterium | reverse complement strand
CGGGATTCCGCGAGTACACCCTGCGCGTGAAGGTGGGTCGGCGATTCGACTGCTGCCAGTCGTCCGGGCTGGATTACACCGTGCAACTGCGGGCAGGAACCGCGCTGCTTGCCCAGGACGCTGGCTCCATCGTCATCACCAGCGGCACGTATCGAATGGCCACCGTCCGATTCAGCACTGGATCAACGCATCCCAATCTCGGACAGGCTCTGCAGATTCGCTTGGCGCAGGGAACCGGCGGCCAGGCGAATTTCGATGATGTGCAACTCACGGCCGCACCGGCCGACTGCAACAGCAACGGCGTGTTTGATGCCATCGACATCGCCAACGGAGCGGCTGACGCAAACGGCAACGGCGTGCCCGATTCATGCGAAAGCCGAACATGCGCAGCCGATGTCAACCCGCCCATCACCGGTGATGGATTAGTGAATGTCGGAGACCTGCTCGCGGTGATCACTTCGTGGGGTCCGTGCACTGGCTGCGCAGCGGACCTTTCCCCTGCACATGGCAACGCCCAGGTGAACGTGAGTGACCTCTTGGGCGTGATCACCGCGTGGGGTGCGTGTCCGTGAGCATTGGTTTGGACTTGCAATTCACAACCCGTAGATCTTCCGCAGCCGCTGCTGGGCCTCCTCGCCCGCGATGACCTGGGCCGAAAGTTCCGCAGCCTTTTCAAACGGCGCGTCTTCCATCGAGCCGTCGAGTTCATTGAGCCAGCGCTTCGTGACGGCCTGCGCGTGAGCTCCGCCCTTGAGCAGGCGCGTGGCGAGTTCCATCGTCGCCGATTCGAGCTGCGCTTCGGGAACCAGATGCGATGCGAGTCCGACCCTGTAGCCGTCCTCGCCCGACATCGTGCCACCCGCCAGAAGCATGGCACGCGCTCGTCCCGCGCCGATCTTCTTGATCAGCCATGGGGCGACGACTGCAGGGCACACCCCCAGATCGACCTCGGGATAGCCGACCTTCGATTCCGGGTGCGTGAAGGCGAAATCCGTAACCACCATCAGCCCGCATCCGCCGCCGACGGCCGCGCCCTGCACGCGCGCGATGGTGGGCACGGGCAGGCGGCGGACCGCGCGGCTGAACCGCGACAAGCCCCGCAGCATCTCCGCCATCTTCCTGGGATCGCTCAGGACGCCCTTGAGATCCATCCCCGCGCAGAACGACTTGCCCGCGCCGGCGAGAATCATCACGCGAATTGATCCATCGTCGACTCGAAGAGCAAGCGATTCGACGGCGGCATTCATCGCCTCAATCAACTCGAACGAAAGCGCATTCCGCGCGTCGGGCCGATTCAGCGTCAGCGTCGCAATTCCGCTTTCTGCGCTCGTGCAGACCAGTTCAGACATGCACGCAATGTAGCACCCTACGATTGCCCATGCCCGCGCCCCAGGCGTCTGCGCATCTTCGCTGTCCGAATTGCCAGTACTCGCTCGTGGGTTTGCCCTCTCGTGTCTGTCCCGAATGCGGGCTCAACCTCGACCCGGTCGTTGTGCGATGGCGCACGCGCACGGTGCGGCGTCGCCATTGGTGGTTGTCGCTGAACGTGATGGCGTTTGCGATGTACGCGCCGTTCGGCTGGCTGCTGTTCATCGACTATCCGTGGAACAGCTATCACTGGCTCTGGGTGCGGATGTGGCCGATTCTGCCCGGTTTGCCCGCGACGATCCTTCTGCGATCCTTCCTGCGGCTGCGATTGCCCGATTGGGCCGAGATGATGTGCATGGGAGTGTTCGCGCTCTCCCTGCTGGGGCTCTTCACCTGGCTGGGCACGCGCGGCAAGCGCTGGCTGATCTTCACGGCTGCGGCCGGGCTCGCGCTTTCGTGCTGCAATGGCTGGGTGGGCTACCTCCTCTTCCAGTTGTAGCCGTCATCGAGCGCATGAAGCCGGCGACATTGTGGTGTGTGTGGTTTTCACCAGACCTGACCGCCGCACTCCGGACACTTGGCGTTGAACTCAAGTCCGGTCATGTCGTATCCGCATTGCGGGCATTTGCCTTCGGCGCTGCGGCGATGGGCCCGCTCAAGTCTCTTTCCGGAAAGCCACATCGAGGCGAAGCGCAGGAATTGGATGGTGATCGCCGCCGCCGCGAAGAGCATGATCCACCATG
>CAZCGB010000664.1:0-2115 GCA_964498045.1 uncultured Isosphaeraceae bacterium | reverse complement strand
ATGATCTTAAAGGATGTCTCGGTGAACGTCGCGAAGCACTCTCCCCACGCCGTGATGATCATCGTCAGCAACCCGCTGGACGCGATGGTGTACACCGCATGGAAGGCGTCGAAGTTCCCGACCAGCCGCATCCTCGGCCAGGCCGGCGCGCTCGACGTCGCGCGCTTCCGCTGCTTCATCGCCATGGAACTCGGCTGCAGCGTCGAAGACATCTCGGCGCTGCTTCTGGGCGGTCACGGCGACGACATGGTGCCGCTTCCCCGCTATACCAGCGTGCACGGCATCCCGCTCAGCCAGTTGTTGCCCGAAGACAAGATCAACGCCATGGTCGAGCGCGCCAAGGCCGGCGGCGGCGAAATCGTCAAACTCATGGGCACCAGCGCGTATTACGCTCCCGCTTCAGGCTCGATCCAGATGGTCGAAGCCATCGTCAAGGACAAGAAGCGCATCATCCCCTGTGCGGCATATTGCGACAAGCAGTACGGCGTCGGCGGCTACTTCGTCGGTGTGCCAGTCGTCCTCGGCGCGGGCGGCATGGAGAAGGTCATCGAGATTCAGATGGACGCCGGCGAAAAGAAACTCATGGATGAGTCGATCAGCCATGTGAAAGACCTCGTTGGCATCGTGCGCAAGACGTTCCCAGAATTGGCGTGACGCGCGAGGTCACGAACTGTTTCAAAACAAACCGACGCCCACGGATTGCATCCGTGGGCGTCGTCGTTGATGGGAACCACTTTCCTCTCCGGAAAACGCGCACAACGATCGAACTCAATCCCACGCGGTGATCACCGCCAGCAGGTCGGCCACATCCACAACGCCGCTGGCGTTGATGTCGGCCACCGCATCGGCGCTTCCCCACGTGGTGATCACGAGGAGCAGATCCGCGACATTCACATGGCCGTCGGCGGTGAGGTCGGCTGGCGCGACGACTTCGAGCCGTGCCGCACGCTGCGTGAACTGACCGGGCACGCTGACGTTTGCGGCGATCTGGCCGGCGTCGTTGATCGCCGCCACGCCGACGACCTGCAAACCGGGCGTGCCCGCCATCATCGCCGTCATCGTGCGCAGGCCCGACTCAGGCGACCAGCACCAATTGACCAGTTCGTACATGTTCGTCAGGCCGCGGCCGATCATGCGGCCGCTCTCATTGATGTCGATTGGTCCGCCGAAGTGCTGGAAGTTCGCCACCGGCGCGCCGATGTCGACCATGCCCGTCGCCTCGGTGTAGATGAACAACCGCTGATTCGTGCCGTCGCTCCACACGCCGCCGATCATGCCTGCATTGTTGATCACCATCGCGGTGCTGCGCACGGCGTTGCGCAGCGTCTGGATGTCCTGCATGTTCTTGCCGACGACGCGGAACGCGTGCGAATCGCCGGCGGCGTTGCTCGATCCGCCGACGATGACGCCCGCCTGGTTCATGTCGAACGCCTCGCTGGTCGAGCCGCCGAGCGTGCCGAGATCGTGCATCACGCCGGCGCTCCAACGGAAGGCGTGGTTGAGGAACGAGCTGGTGTAGGAGTTGCCCGCGATCTCGCCGGCGTCGTTGATGGCGATGGCCTCGCTGGAGTGTCCGCCGAGCGTCTCAAGGTTCTCCACGCCGCCGGATTCGGTGAATCGGAACGCGTGTCCGTTGAAGTTCGCTTCATACCACCAGCCGACGAAATCGCCCGCCGCGTTGATGTCCTTCACCTCGCCATTCACGCCGCCGAGTGTGCCGACGGTGACGAACGCGCCACCCGGAAGGGCCCTCGCGATTGTGCCGGTGCACGCGCCGTTGACCGGCGGGCAGTACGTGCCGTGGCCGGCGATCGCACCGGAATCATTGATCACCGATGCCGCGCTCAGGTTGAAGGTGGAATCGAGGTTGAGGATCTGTTCGCCGGACCAGATCACCGCGTGCTGGCCGGGATTGACCGTCGCGCTGCCCGCCGTGCCTCCCACCATGCCTGAGGCGTTGATCGACAGGGCTTCGCTGACTGGGCCGCCGTTGAGCGGTTCCAGCAGTACCGCGCGGTAGCGCAGCACCGCCGCATCGATCGATGTGGTGACCAGGAACGTAGAGACGGCGGCAACGCTGGGCAACGTTGCGGAACAAAGGCGTGCGTTTCCGAG
>CAZCGB010000663.1:0-2119 GCA_964498045.1 uncultured Isosphaeraceae bacterium | reverse complement strand
TTCCAACCGCCGTCGTTCCTCTGCTTCGCGCCGGCCGTGGTCGAATTGGGGAAGTGCGTTCTCAACGCGTCATTCAGTCGTTGCTCAGAGTGTTTCCTGCGACCGAAGAGTTTCTGTTTCGATCGGTCGAACACGGCCAAATGATCGATCAGCGAATCTCCGCCGCGGGCGTTGTGACTTCAATCACATCGCCGGAGCGAGTGGCGATCACTCCCAGACCGCAGTGATGCGGTATCTTCCGCTCAATGCATACGAAGACACCTCCTGGTTTCGGCGGCCTGCCCGCCGAGTTCCGCAATCCCAAGACCGCGCAGATCGCCATCTTGCCTGTGCCGTACGACAAGACCAGCACGTGGCAGAAAGGCGCTGACAAGGGGCCGGCCGCGCTCATCGCCGCGAGCGCGAACATGGAGCTCTTCGACATCGCCACAAGGTCTGAGGTCTATCGCCGCGGCATCCACACACTCGCGCCGATCAAACACGCGGGCTCGCCCGACACCCTTGCGGTCAAAGTGCAAAAGGCGATGGCGATGTTGTGGGACAACGGTAAGTTCCCGGTGCTGCTCGGCGGCGAGCACTCGGTGTCGATCGGCGCATTCCGCGCCGCCGCGGCGAAGTTCAAGAACCTCTCGATCCTGCAGATCGACGCCCACGGCGACACGCGCGAGTCGTACCACGGCTCTGCATGCAACCACGCCTGCGTCATGGCCCGGGCCCGCGAGTTGTGCCCGATCACGCAGGTGGGCATCCGCGCCATCGACATCGAAGAGTTCCCGCGCATGGACAATGAGCGCACGTTCTGGGGGCATCAGATCGCCAGCTCATCCCAACAGTGGATGGACAAGGTCGTCGAACAGCAAAGCGAGAATGTGTACGTCACCATCGATCTGGATGCGTTTGATCCCGCCTACTGCCCGGCAACAGGTACGCCTGAACCGGGTGGGCTGACCTGGCAAGAAGTGAATCGGCTTCTTGAGAAACTGGTGGCCAAACGGCGGGTGATCGGCTTCGACGTGGTGGAATTGCTTCCCAAAAAGGGACTCTGGGCAAGCGATTTCCTCGCAGCGAAGCTGGTGTATCGATTCCTCAGTGCCAGATTTGCAGGTCAATCCTGAGCATTTGTCCACCGGAATCGTGGAACCAGCGTCCGAAATGCACCGAATTCTTGACATTCGCCACAAGTCGTTACACGATGCATGGTTGCGTCGATGCGCCCTCGACTGTTTCCTGCCCTCCGCTTGCCTTCTCAACTCCAGGAGAAACCCAACTTGTTCGACTCCAAGCATATTCTGCGCGCCGCAGGGGTGATCATCACCGCCGGTTGCCTTGCCAGCCAGGCAAACGCTCAAACCTGTCCGGGATCGCCGGGCGCTTCAACCGGTCCTGACGTCATTGTTGGTGACCTTACTGGTCCTGCCAACTACACTGCGACCGGCGGCATCGACGCATTCTCCGTCGGCACAACCTCGTGCAACATCGGGTCGGTGTGGCTGAACTGGTTCTCAGGAACGAATCAGCACCCCATCATCCCCCAGAATATGTATCGCCTGAAGAACGGCCGCTTTGAGCAGATCGGCCAGTCGTGGATGAAGCACGGCTTCTTTGCCCTAAGCCAGAGCCTCTGTTGCACCTGCTCGGGGCAAACTGACGGCACGCACCTTGGCGTCGGCTGCTCCGATCCCTACTCCCCGACGCGCAATGGCGAGCAAGTGACGACCACAGGCGGTCTTGGGCCGCGCTTCCAAGTCAACCCGCACCGCGGCGACTTCGTCTTCCCCTACATGGCTCGAGGCGTGAACATCCCCGCCAACGGCGAATCGGCTCCCGGCGGATCAAACATCTCGCGCCGCCTGCAGGTCGCTTTGACCGATCTCGATCCTGGTTTGAACCCTGGCGCAACGTTCTACTTCGAATCACAGTACGTGACGCCCGATGATGCCGCGAACGGCAATCAGAACAACAACGTCACCTGCCGACAGGCGACGATCAGCGGCAGCGCCGGCGCGACCAACTTCAATGCGGCGTTCTCGGGCTCGACCGTTCGCATGCAGCCCGCCATTACGCGCTGGAAGGTGGCTGAGCCGAGCGTGGTGGAGACCACCATCAACACGAACGAAGT
>CAZCGB010000662.1:0-2124 GCA_964498045.1 uncultured Isosphaeraceae bacterium | reverse complement strand
CGCTGTTCGGGCTGGTGCTGGCCATCGGCATCGTGGTCGATGATGCGATCGTGGTGGTGGAGAACGTCGAGCGGCACCTGGAGCTGGGCGAAGAGCCTCGCGAAGCCACGCGCCGGGCCATGGACGAGGTCAGCGGACCCGTCGTGGCCATCGCGCTGGTGCTGTCGGCGGTATTCGTGCCCACCGCGTTCATCAGCGGCATTTCCGGCCAGTTCTACCGCCAGTTCGCGATCACCATCGCCGTGGCGACCATCATTTCGGCGTTCAATTCGCTGACGCTGAGCCCCGCGCTCTGCGCACTCATGCTTCGGCCGCACGGCGCGAAGAAGGACTGGTTCGCGCGGCTGTTCGACCTGACGCTGGGCTGGTTCTTCCGGCTGTTCAACCGGGCGTTCTCATTCTCATCGAATGCCTACGCCTCGGGCGTGCGCTGGGCGATCCGGCTCGCAGTCATCGTGCTGGTGTGTTACGCGGGGCTCCTGACATTGACTGGCCGCATGTTCGGCGTCGTGCCTTCGGGCTTCATTCCGCAGGCGGATCAGGGCTATGTGATCACGGTGATCCAGCTTCCCGACGGCGCCTCGCTCGAGCGCACCGATGCCGTCGTGCAGCAAGTCTCCACCACGCTCTTGGAAGTGCCCGGCGTCGCGCGCACGGTCGCCTTCTCAGGCTTCTCCGGCGCGACGCAGACCGCCTCCACCAACGCCGGGGCCATCTACTGCGCGCTCAAGCCCTTTCACGAGCGCGCAAAGACCGGCGACTCGCTGGACAAGATCCTCGCCGACGCATCCCAGCGCCTCGGCGCCATCAAGGAGGCGCAGGTCGTGATCCTGCCCCCGCCATCGGTGCGCGGCATCGGCACCCTCGGCGGATTCGCCTTCGAGGTCGTCGACACCGCCGGCCAGGGCAGCGCTTCATTGCAGACGGCCACTTCCGAAGTCATCGCCGCCGCCAATCAGGACCACGCCCTCTCGCGGGTGCTGTCGTTCTTCCGCTCCGGCTCGCCGCAGGTGTACGCCGACATCGATCGCACCCGGGCCGAGATGCTGGGTGTGCAGTCAGCAGACGTGCTGAACACGCTGCAGGTGTACGTGGGGTCGGCGTATGTGAACGACTTCAACCTGTTCGGGCGCACCTTCCGCGTCACCGCCCAGGCCGACGCGCCCTATCGGCTTGAGCCGGAGGACATCGCCCGGCTGCGCACGCGCAGCATGTCCGGCGCGATGGTGCCGCTGGGCGCGCTCACGACGTTCCGCACCGTCTCCGGCCCCGACTTCGTGACGCGCTACAACTTGCGGCCGTCGGCCGAGATCAACGGCAACGCCACCCCCGGCACCTCCAGCGGCCAGGCCATCGCTGCGATGGAGCGCATCGCTCACGAGAAACTGCCGCGCGGATATGAATTCGAATGGACCGGGTTGTACTACCAGCAGATCCTTGCGGGCAACACGGCGATGCTCATCTTCCCGTTGTGCGTGCTGTTCGTGTTCCTCACGCTGGCCGCGCTGTACGAATCGTGGTCGCTGCCGATCGTGATCATCCTCATCGTGCCGATGTGCCTGCTGGCGGCGATCGGCGGCGTGTGGCTGCGCGGCATGGACAACAACATCCTCACGCAGATCGGTTTCGTCGTGCTCGTCGGCCTGGCGTGCAAGAACGCGATTCTGATCGTTGAATTCGCCAAGGAGCGCGAGGATGCCGGCGCGACGCGCATCGACGCTGCGGTCGATGCCAGCCATCTGCGGCTTCGGCCGATCTTGATGACCTCATTCGCGTTCATCCTGGGCGTGCTGCCGCTGGTTCTGGCCAGCGGCGCGGGCGCGGAGATGCGCCAGGCGCTGGGAACCGCTGTGTTCTTCGGAATGATCGGCGTGACGCTCTTCGGCCTGCTGCTTACGCCGGTGTTCTACGTGGTCATTCGCTGGATCGCGCAGCATGTTCGACGCCGCCCCATCGGCGCATCCGTGAACCGCGAGCCTCAAGCCAGTTAGAGAACCGGGCGAGAAACGAAGGTGGCGGCTGTTCCGGGCGATATTTCGCCAGAAACAGCCGCCACGATGCACGTGCAGTGGGCCAGGGCAGACTCGAACTGCCGACCTCACCCTTATCAGGGGTGCGCTCTAG
>CAZCGB010000661.1:0-2125 GCA_964498045.1 uncultured Isosphaeraceae bacterium | reverse complement strand
CGGTCATGTCGTCGCTGCTGCGATCCCAGTTGATCGTGAGCTTTCCCGTGGTGTCGGTGATGGCGGTCGAGTGCGCGGTGACGAAGTTGCCATGATTGAATCGCGAGACGAACAGGAACAGGCCATCCGATTCGCGGATGATGCTGGCTTCATACCCGGTGGCCGTCTCCGGGTATGTGCCGGCCAGCGTGAGGCCGATGTCGATGAGCACCTCGCGGATTCCGGTGACGTTGGCGACGGAGAGCCGGTAATCGACGCTGACCTGGAAATCATGTCGCCAGTCGGCTCCCCAGGTCTTGACGTTGAGGCCCGCATGGCTGTCGCCGGCGGCGGCAGGCGCGGAGAACTCGAGCCGGCTGTTCGCAGGTGTGAGCGTGATCGCGCCGTACTGATGCTCCTGCCACAGCGTCGTGTCAATGACGTTGGTGTTGAACTTGTCGCGAACAGTGACGACGGCGGGTGCGGCCGCGAGCAGGCCGGTGGTCGCCAGCGCCAGAAGCATCACGGGCAATCTGCGATTTCGCATGACATGATCTCCGCGCGGTCTGTGAGATCGGCGAGCAATGCGCCGTCGGATCGAGGCCGCTGCGCAGATTGTACCATGTTCGAAAGGCTGATTTTGCGGCGAAACCGCGCGCCATCCGTGCCAACGTCGAACGTCGCCAAGAACCGCAATCGCCGTCACGCGATCGTTCGATTTCGGACGTTCAGCGTTTCGATTACAGCCGCGTCCGCTTCACGCCGTCGAACTTGAATTCATCGATCCAGACGCGCGAACCGGGGAACGGGCGGTTGCCGTTGAGGGGCAGGCAGCCGATGGCGATGACCATCGGGTCGTTGCCGTAGGTCCCGCCCAAGTCCGCCCACGGGCCGTCGAGGTGCACTTCCTGGCCGTCGGCGAGCGCGGAGATCTGGTCGCTCGAACGGTCCCACTCGACAGTGAGCTGGCCTTGCGTGGCGGTGATGTCGGTTTCGTCGAAGGTCACGATGCCGCCGTTGGTGTAGCGCGCGATGACGAGGAAGACGCGGCTGGCGTCGCGGCCGATGTATGCGCCGAAACCGGTGAAATCCTCGGGGAACTGGCCCGTCAGTCCCAGGCCGATGCCGAGAAGCACCTCGTCGTCGCCGGTGACGTTGGCGAGGTTGAGTTTGTAGTCGATTTCGATCTCGAAATCCTGCTTCCAGTTCGCGCCCCATTTCTTCACTTCGAGTCCGGCGAAACTCTCGCTCGCGCTGGCCGTCGCGGCGTTGAACTCCAGGCGCTGGTGCGTCTCGTTGACGTGTGTGACGCCCACCTGACTCTGCAGCCAGAAGTTGTTGCTGACGTTGTTGTCGGTGAAGCGGTCCCGCACGACCACGGGCGTGGGCGCGAGGCCGACAAGCGCGGCAAGCATGCCGCCAGCGATGATGAACGCGGATGCCTGCCGAAGGGAATTCCTGCTCTGCATGTCTTTGCTCCTGTGAATGTGCCGACCCGTTGGTGTCGAGCATACGACCACGGGCCGTCCCGGGTCTCGCCTGTGCAGCCAAATTCCAGCTGAATGCAGCGGAATCCCAGCCAAGATCAATCGAGACGCCCGGTGAGCCAGTCGCATTCCGGGCAGATCGCCGATACTCTTGCGCGCAAGTCGTAACGGCAGCGTTCACACGCGCTATCAGATCTCCATCGCCATCGTCCGCAAACGTCGCCTTATGCTGCAATCATGGCCGGCAGCGCGTTGTCGTCCACCGCCAACGGCCGCGATGGACGATCAATCGAACCTCAGACGAGCTTGACAAAACGTGCGACCCAAAGTTCGACGAAGCAGTCGATGCTGCGGATGATCACCGGACGCGACATCGTCTGAACTAACGCGGTCGTTTCACGCCAACGAATTGGAAGTCATCAGCCCAAACCCGTGTTCCGGGAAACGAGATGTTCCCGTCGATCGTGCTGCATCCGAGCGCGATGACCATCGGGCTGCTGCCCTTGGAAGCGCCGAAGCGCGACCATACGCCGTTGAGATGCACTTCCTGCGCGCCAACGCTGGCTGTCAGGATGTCATTGGAACGATCCCACTCGATCTTCAACTGGCCGGAACTGGCAGCGAGGGCGGTCACCTGTCCTTCAACCTGATTGCCGTTG
>CAZCGB010000660.1:0-2128 GCA_964498045.1 uncultured Isosphaeraceae bacterium | reverse complement strand
AATCGCACGCATGGGCAACCGATCGCATGCCACGTCGCAGTCGCCGAGTTGCCGGAGTACCACCGCCCAGGCCGCATCATCGCCATGCACATCGGGCGTTTCGCGCTCAAATGCCACGCCCAGCGCACGGCACGCGCGATCCACACTCTGCTGCAGAAGCGCGCGTTCGGCATCATCGTGCTTGAAGTGCGTCAACCAATCGATCAGCGCACGAGTTGCCACGGCTGTAGGGGCGATCAAGTGGTCGATGTCGGCTCGAGCGGAACCGTAGAATCCGTCGCAGCGCTGAAGGCGAAGCAGCGAGCGGGCAAGTTCTGCTCCCTCGGGCAGCGCCCAGTACGCCAGCTCGCCGATGCGCTGGAGTCCAAGCCCAAGTGCGGCTGGCTCGATTGAATCGGCTTGGCGAAGCACGTTGTGCGCAATGCGACTGTGGCAACGGCCGTTACTCAACAGGCGATTCACCAAGAGGCGGTATTCCTGGCTGTCGATGGAACGGACAATTTGGCTGGGTGCGATCATGATTGTGCCTCCGTGCTTCACAGGGCCACCTGTCGTTCGGTATACGTTAGCATTGATGTTTGGTTCTTGTCAAGTCAAGAGTTCTGGTTTTGATAGGTAGTTGATGCTCGGGGTGTTCTGGGCATTCAGGAATTGGATTCCAAGCTCAAAACCGCGATCGTTTCACCCTTGCGGCGAAACCAGCGAGCCAGATTCCGAACCAAGAGCGTCTCTTTCACACTGACCTGCACCATTGGGCCGGAAGTGCGACAATTCGGCACCGGCCGACCCACGCCGCCAGGAGGCCAGATCGTTGATGAACTACGCACCTCATTCTTCTGACCCGACCTTTGGCTACGCACCAGTCCGCACCTCAAATACGCTCGGCGTAGTCGGCTTCGTCTGCGCCCTGTTGGGATTGCTGACAGGCGGCCACATCTTGAGCCCGGTCGGGCTCATTCTCAGCCTCGTCGCCTTGGGAAGTCGGCCTCGCGGATTTGCCATTTGGGGCGTGGTTCTCGGTTTCCTGGGGACATGCGGCTGGTTGCTGGTGCTCGGTGTTCTGCTGGTGGCAGCCGCGGGCATTGCCGTCGCCGGCGTGGGCGTGTTTTTCTTCTCGCAGGCCGATCGCATCGAACTTACGACCGACATGGCAAAGATTGCCATGGTGGCTGAGGATTACAAGCATGAGAATCGCGGCGTGCCACCCGCAGATCTCTCCGTACTCGCGCTGCAGCCCGCAACTCTCATGGATCCATGGGGACATGCCTATCACTACGAGTTGGTGGAAGGCGATCCTGGCTTTGACATCGTCAGCGACGGGCCGGACGGCAAGGCCGGCAGCGATGATGACGTCCGACTGACCAACCTGGAGAAGTTCTGGGAGGGAGCTGGAGATGATTTCAAGCGGCAGTTGAAGGAATTCGAAAAGCGCCAGCATCAATCGCACAAAACGAAAGTCAGCGTCGGGCCGCGCACGAGTGTGACGGTTGGAAGCGGTGGCGTGACGATTGAGGCCGGTGGGGGCGGCGAATCGACAACGCAACCGGCTCAACCCGAGAGTCGGTGAGGATGCAGGCGCGAGCACTCACCCACTGATGCCTGCCACAGTGGCAGTCCGCGGGCCGTACAGCGTCAGAACGCGGTGGTCATCCCTTGTTTCGCGGTCGTAAACCTCGCTGTTCGGGCAATTCACCCCCGTTGACTCCGGCGCGCTTCTTGCGATTGATTCCCTCGCGTCGGCATGCTGATGGCCCACCTGCATGCATGAGCGAGGGCCGGAGCCGTGCTGTCGATCACGAAAGAGGAAACACACCATGCCATCCAACAAATCACCAATCATCGGCATCGACCTGGGCACCACGAACTCGTGCGTCGCCATCATGGAGGGCGATCAGCCTAAGGTGCTGATCAATTCCACAGGCAACCGCACCACGCCATCAGTCGTCGGCTTCACCGACAAGGGCGAACGCCTGGTGGGCCAGCCCGCCAAGCACCAGCAGGTCACCAATCCCAAGAACACCGTCTTTTCGATCAAGCGCTTCATGGGCCGCCGGCACGATGAAGTCGAATCGGAAGAGAAGCTCGTGCCCTACGAGATCACCGGCGGGCCCGATGAACTCGTGAAGGT
>CAZCGB010000659.1:0-2129 GCA_964498045.1 uncultured Isosphaeraceae bacterium | reverse complement strand
GCTGGTCGTGGGCGTTCGACACGCCGTTCGACTGGTTCAAGCAGAACGCCTCGCGCCTCGGAGGCATCAATCAGAATATGGTGGTGTCGTGGCCGGCGCGCATCAAGGATAAGGGCGGACTGCGCGAGCAGTTCATGCACGTGATCGACCATGCTCCCACGATCCTGGAAGTCACCGGCATCTCCGCGCCGCAGTACGTGGACGGCATCAAGCAGAAGCCCATCGAGGGAACGAGCTACGCCTACACCTTCGATGCCGCCAATGCCAAGACGCCGTCTCGGCACAAGACGCAGTATTTCGAAATGATGGGTCAATGGGCGCTTTACGACGACGGCTGGCTCTTGAGCACCAAGGTCAACCGCGCGCCGTGGGAGGCGTTCTCTGCCGCCAACCCTGATCCGCTCAACAACCAGGTGTTCCAACTGTACGACTTGAGCAAGAGCTGGAATCAATCTGACGATGTCGCCGCCCAGCACCCTGATAAGGTCGCGCAGTTGAAGAAGAAGTTCGTCGAACAGGCGACGCAATACCAGGTCTTCCCGATGAACGCGTCCGTGGCAGCGCGTGTCGCAGCCCAGCGGCCGAGCCTTACCGCCGGCCTGAGCGAATTGACGTACACCCGCCCGATGACCGGCCTGCCACAGGGAGATGCGCCATTCCTGCTCAACACCTCGTTCACGATGACGGCGGACATCACCGTGCCCGAAGGCAGCGACCCTGCGGAAGGCATGATCGCGACCTCCGGCGGCCGCTTCGCCGGCTGGGGCTTCTACCTGCTTAAGGGCAAGCCGGTGTTCTGCTGGAACCTGCTCAACCTGGAATGGGTCAGGTGGGAGGCTCCTGACGCGCTCGCGCCCGGCCGGCACACCCTCGAGTTCGATTTCAAATACGACGGCCTGGGCATGGGCACGATCCAATACAACAACCTTTCAGGAATCGGGCGCTCCGCCACCGGCACGCTGAAGGTGGACGGCAAAACCGTGGCCACACAGAAGATGGAGAAGACTCTTCCCATCATCCTGCAATGGGATGAATCGTTCGACATCGGCTCGGACACGATCACCGGCGTGAACGACGCCGACTACCTGCCACCGTTCACGCTGACCGCGAAACTGAACAAGCTGACAATCAAGATCGACCGCCCGCAGCTGTCGCCCGACGACATCAAGAAACTGCAGGATGCCATGCAGAAGGCGGCAGACGCCAAGTAAGTTGTGCGAGAACTCACGCGGGTCGTTCCGAAAGGAGCGACCCGCGATTCGTTGCCGATCCCCTTCCGCCCCGGAGACCATCATGGCCCGCACTCATCGATCCCTTTCCATCGTTGGAGCCGGTACGATGCTGGCGTTGTGCCCTGCAGGCTTCGCGCAGGAGACCACCGGCACACCGGGCAGCCCGAGCGCGACGACGACCATCGATGGCAAGCAATTGCCGCCGCCTGATCCGAAATTCGGCGGCGAGATCAAACTCAAGGCCACCGAATCCAAGGCCTGGTGGCCGCCCACGATCGTTCCGCCCAAGGGCGCGCCCAACGTGCTGCTGATCATGACCGATGACTGCGGCTTCGGCGCGCCGAGCACCTTCGGCGGCGTCGTCCCCACGCCCGCACTCGATCGCATCGCCAAGGCGGGCCTGCGCTACACACAGTTCCATTCCACTTCGCTTTGCTCGCCCACGCGAGCCGCGCTCATCACCGGGCGCAACCATCACGCAGCCGGCTACGGCGTCGTCGGCGAAGCCGCGACGGGTTTCCCCGGTTATGACTCGGTCATCAAAAAGGACTGCGGAACCATTGGCACGATCCTGCGCGACAACGGCTACGCCACATCGTGGTTCGGCAAGAACCACAACACGCCGTTCTATCTCGCCAGCCAGGCCGGGCCGTTTGATCAATGGCCGGTCGGCATGGGCTTCGAGTACTTCTACGGATTCGTCGGCGGCGACACCAGCCAGTGGACGCCCAACCTCTTCCGCAACACCTCCGCCATCTATCCGTTCGACGGCCATCCCGAGTGGAATCTCACCACGGCGATGGCCGACGAAGCCATCGGGTACATGAAGCAGTTGCGCGGCATCGCGCCGGACAAGCCGTTCTTCGTCTACTACGTGCCCGGCGGCACGCACTCACC
>CAZCGB010000658.1:0-2136 GCA_964498045.1 uncultured Isosphaeraceae bacterium | reverse complement strand
GACGCTTGTGGGCGGGCCCCAGGTCAGTCCGAAATCGGTGCTGGCACACATGACAATTTCGCGGTCGAAGCCCAGGCCGCCGCCGAACTGCTCGTCCGAGCCCCACGCCACCGTCGCAACGCCGCTGGAATCGAAGGCGATCCATGGCGTGTAGTCGTCATTGGGGTTGACCGTCACATCCGGCACGACGCGAATGGCCGCGCTCCAAGTGAAACCGCCGTCCACGCTGCGGTAGACGAAAATGTCGGGTTCGGAAGTGCCGCGCGATGCGGCGATGAGCCAGTTTCCGCCGGCGATCCCGGCGACGCTACGCACCTGGGGACCTTGGCCGACATCAATCATCGTCGCTGAATTCCATGTCGAACCATCATCATCTGAGCGGAAAACGCGAAGGCCGTTGATGTGCCAGACTGCGACCCATTGGTTCGCGCCGTCGCTCGCGATGATCGGGCGGGCGTCGTATCCGCTGTCGGCGGTCGCAGTCGCGTCAATCAGGGCCGGCTCGCTCCATGTCAGGCCGCCGTCCATGCTCTTGCTGAAGAAGACATCCTGATCTTCTCCCGTGACTCCTCCGCTGGGGTCATTGGAATCCCACGCAGCGATCCACGTTCCCCGGCCGTCGGTCGAAACCCGCACGTTCCGGTCGTGGTCGTTGGAAGCGTCTACGCCGGCGTTGGCGTTCAGCGCCGCGGGCGCAGACCAGGTCTGTCCGCCGTCAATGCTTCGAACGTACAGAATGTCGTTGTCAAATCCGATGGTCCCGCCCAGCGAATCATTCGACTCCCAGGCGCAGACCCACACGCCAGCCCCGAAAGCGATTGACGGCAGAAGGTCCGATCCAAGGTCACTCGATCCATTGGAATTGAGCGAGCCCGCGGCCGACCACGTCTGACCGCCGTCGACGCTGCGCGAGTAAAACAAGTCGTCATCGGTGCCTGTCGTCTGATTGACCGACCAGACCGTCACGACCGTGCCGGCGGTTGCGTCCCTCGCCATGCACACGTCACGATCTTCTCTCGCGAAATCCAACGCCGCGGCGTTCACCGGCTTCATCGCCTGGGTCTGAATCGTCGGCAAAGCGCACGGGGGCGGACCCGCCAGCGCGATGGTGGTTGCCCCGAGCAGGCCCAACATCGCCGTAAGACTGATGCTGCCGAATCGGATCGTGTCGCAAAAAGTCCCGTCGCGCATGTTCTTCCACTCCTCAGAAAACGCTCTGCGTCATCGTAACAAAGCGCGCTTTGCGACCGCAATGGGGTTGCCAAGGTAATGCACCCCTTGTCGCTCGAAATTCAGTCACGTCGCCAGCAGCACGATCATCACCAGGTTCGCGATCAGGCTCAGCCCCAGCATCACGAACGCCACCATCATCAGCGGGTTGACTCCGTCGGCCTTCTGCTTCACCGGCTGCACAACCACTGGCTGCGTCGGCACTTCGTTGGCGATCGCCGTGGCCACGCCCGAGAGGTCGAAAGACTTGTGCGCGAAGTGCGGTGCGAGCCCCTGCGCGATCAACTCCAGGTCCGTAAGAAGATCCGTCGCGTTCTGGTATCGCTCCGCCGGATTCTTCGCCATCATCATCTCGATGACGCTGGCCGTGCCGTTGGAGATCTTCGGATTGAGATGGTCCGGCGGAATCAGTTCGGCCTTGAGATGCTGATGCATCACCGCAGAGGGGTTCTTGCCTTCGAACGGCACGCGGCCGGTGACCATGTGATAGAACGTCGCGCCAAGGCCGTAGATGTCGGCGGGCGGGCCGATGTTCACTTCGCCACGAATCTGCTCGGGCGAAATGTAGTACGGCGTGCCATACGCGCGGCCGGCCTCGGCCTTCGCGGCTTCCTTGTCGCTCATCGCGCGGGCCAACCCAAGGTCAGCGAGTTTCACGATCCCGCTGAGCGTGTACATGATGTTCTTCGGCTTGATGTCACGGTGCACGAAGCCGCGCGCATGCGCGTGCTGCAGCGCCTTGGCCGTCTGAATCATGTTGCGGATGGCGGTCTGCTCATCCACGCGCTTCTCTTTGACAAGCTTGTCGAAGACCGTCAGGCCGTCGACGTACTCCATCACGAAGTAGTGATGCTCGCCGGCCTGACCGACGTCATATGCCGCACCGATATTGGGATGATTGAGCTG
>CAZCGB010000657.1:0-2151 GCA_964498045.1 uncultured Isosphaeraceae bacterium | reverse complement strand
GAAAAAAGAGGAGAAGAAATGAGCCCATCCAAAACCCATCAAAGCATCGATCAATTTTGTGCCGATTCACCTCACTTTCAGTTCCAGTTGAGCACAACCTGGATCAAGTCGAACACGTCAACATCCCTATCACCATCAACATCGGAGGAGCACGCGTCACACGCCCCCCATCGATTGATTACATTCAGCATGTCTGCGACGTTGACGACCAAATCGCAATTGGTGTCGCCAACTCGATTCGGTGCGGGCGCCAAGATTATGCCTACACCATCGCCGTGCGCATTGACTCCCGTTCCAACAATAATTCCCGACGTTGAGACATCCTGCGCTTCGCCCAACAAAGCAGTCCCTGACACGACCAGACTTTCAATTGGGATCAAGCGTCCATCCCTCCAGATGAACGCGAAAGTCAATCCATTGGATGCGTTGCCACATCCACCGATCACTTGCCCCCGCTGGTCCACGTTCCAAACGAATGTATTGTCCCACCCAGGCAATACTCCAAGACTTGTAAACGCTGTGCGATACAACGCAAATCCGCGCGCTCTTTGTACGCCGTTGACAACTTCAATAGCACTTAAGACAAGATGATCTTCATCGAGGACGGCGCAAACGACACTGTTGAGCGCGCCGGGGACCGCCGGCAAGATCGTGAGTTGACCATGTCGCCAGACGAATCCCCTTGCACTGCTCGTGATGTTGCAGCTACCTGTAAATCCAAAAACTGTGCCGTCTTCACCAATTCCGATAGCGTGACTGCATGGACCATTCATGACTCCCAAATCATTCATGCCACCTTGTGAAGACCATTCAAATGCTGTTTGCGGCCAAACCGGATCATTCTTGCTGCCGATCGACCGCCATCCGGACACCTGGCCGGCCGCATTGATGCCGGTCGCCTCGGCGTACGCCGCGCCGGGCTGCGGCATGAGCTGCGTGACGAATTGGCCGGTGTTGAGGTCGAACACGTAGCCGCGCTGTACGGCCGGGAAAATCGTGCACCACAGCGAACCGACGATCAGGCCCGCGTCATTCACATCGTTGCAGCGAGACGACTGGTAGTCGCTACCGGGAAACGGCAGGATGTGCAACTGCCCGGTCTGCATGTCGAACCAGTAGCCACGGTCCTGCCCAACCGCGCCCAGCTTGAACCAGCCGACCACATACCGCCCGTTGGGGCTGATCGCCGAGGCCCATGTGGGAGAAGCAAGTCCGGAACCCCCATTGGGTGCCTGAATCACCGCCGCGATTTCGTAGCGGCAAGGAAGCTGCGCTCGGCAGTCCAAGTCAATCCCCGCAATTGCTACAAGCGCGGCCATCGCACAGATTCGCGCGCCAGGCGCGCACCATCCGCGCCGCTTTACGCCGTCCGATTTTGTTCCACGCCGTTCCGCCATGATTTGACCACCCATTCGCCGCGAAGAAATGTTCAAGTGCGGCAATCCCCAGCATACCACTGAAAAAAAAAAACTCGCAAGCCCAATTTCCCATTTTCTCAGAATTTCCTTCCTTGTCCACTGATCTCGCGAAAACGAAATCGCGTCAGCGCTGTTGAATCACAGGGTCGCCGTCCTCGAAATCGCGCGGCGTGATCTGCATCGTCGTCGTGCAGTTCGCGCCGTCGGGCATGCGCTGCTCGCCATCGATGCGCTCGACAAGCATCGTCTCGGGATTGATGAACAGGTCGAACTTCGCGGTGGGGTTTTCGCTCAGGCCGTCGCCAGAGCGCAACTCGACGTGCAGCATCGGACGGTCGTCGATGGTGACGGCCTCGGCCTCGGTCGCGGTGAAGCCTTCCTCGACGCCGTTGCGGAAATCCTTGAGCGGCTGGTCGGCGAACTTCAGCGACATATGCGGCGCGAGCCAGAGGTCGTAGCCGCGCTGCAAAGCCTCGGCCGCCGGGCTCTTCTTCACCGGCAGATTCAGACCTGTTGCAGCCCGCGCCTGGGCGCTTGCGGTCATGACCTTGAGCGCGCCTTCGATGACTTCGCAGCCGAACTCGGTTTCGACGCGCGAAGTCTCTTCGCCTTCGCGCGAGGTCACCTGCACCACGCGCGAGGTATCGCGATACAGGTGCAGGCCCTTGTACCGCTGCACAAGCTGCTGGAAGAACGCGTCGGGCTCCATGCCCGGATGGAACGCGGAATCGTC
>CAZCGB010000656.1:0-2153 GCA_964498045.1 uncultured Isosphaeraceae bacterium | reverse complement strand
TGAGCGGGCGATCGGCGAGAGTGATCGGCACGACGCCGCGATCGTATTCGCGTTGCGTTCGATCCTTGACACGGATTACGACCTTTCGCTTCCGGGGCCGGCGGTGAATGTCGCGGCTCGGCTGCTGAACAATGTACTGCACGCAAACTCGGCGATCGGGCGGCAGCGACTGATCGATCTCTTTGATGATGAAGCCATCGTCGGACGGGATCTGTGGGTGCTCACCAGCCTGATGGCCAGTGCCGATGACGACGCGCAGTGGTTTCCTGATCGGTTGATCGTTCCCGAAGACGCTGACATGGCCCATCGCTGGCGCGTGCGGGACGACCTGGCGAAGGCGTGGCCGGCGCCGTCGCTGACGGCGACAGAAGCCGTCGCAAGCGCCGCGACGCCGAAACTTGATCCCATTGAATCCGAGCGATGGCTTGGATTGGCGAATCGAGTGCTCTCTGAGGCGGCGGGAACGGACCAGACAACGCTGATGCAGCAGATCGTCGACGCAAGTCGATTGAACAATGCGGCCGCGGCCCTGATGGTCAACATTCCCTCCGAGGCGTCACGCATCATGCGGCAGATTGAGGATGGATGGATCATGGGGATCATTCCCGGTGGAGCTGGCGCGCCCAAAGGGCCCGCGCCCGCCGGAGCCGCTCCGCAAGCGGCGGCGCCACGGCCTGGCCAGCCCATCGGAGCCGACGGCGTGTGGGCGGCGAAGTATGCGGAACTGGGAAAGAACACCGAAGCGCGAGGGGAATCGCTGCGCTCGCTTCGATCAAATGCTGGAACTGATCTTGGTCCAGTCGATGCCGCGCTTCTTGTGCATGAGGCGTATCGAGGCAGCCCGCAGGAGGTGCGCGACATCGCGCAGGCGGTGGTGCAGTCACAGTTCAAGTCCGGACCGCAGGTGGCGATGCAGCTGCTCGATCAGCTTCCCGACGCCCCGGCCGCGGAACCGATCTCTGAAATGATTCAAGTGGTCACCGACCGCATTCTTCCGGGCGTGCGATCGACTGCCTGGCCGTCCGAAGCTCGTCTGGCGTTGGTGCACCACGCGTTGGACCTGCGCGACCCCGGCGGAGCCCCGATCGACGAAATGATGGAGCCGCTGATCGAGTCCTACTCCAGCCGCGCGACTCTTGCGCGGAAAGACTCATCTGCGAACTCGACGCCGCTCTCGCCTCAAGAGGCGGCCGAAGCGTTGCTTCGGGCGTTGTCTCCGCAAGCGGAATTCGCTGCGCCTGCCGAGCCTGCGCCGGCGGACCTTCCGAGTCTGCAGCGACGCCACAACACGAGAGTCGCCCTGTCGGATGGCCCAATTCAGATGTTCGTCGCGTATCAGCTCGCGATTCTGGACTTGACGACGTACCTGACCGTGGCTGAGCAACCGATGCTTCGAGCGCGTGCGATGGAGATCATGCGTGAACACGCGGCCATGCGGATGCGCATGCGCGACGCGTTGGAGCAGGCTCTCGATGTGGAACGGGCGGTGCTCGACGTGTGGCGATTGCGGCTGGGTCTTGATCCGAAACTCCACGCGCCCGAGCCGGCGCAGCAGTCCGAGGAGGGGACGCCATGATTTCCGGTCGACGAATTCATGCATGGCCACGCCGGGCGAACCATGTGTTTGCGAGCTTCATGTTCACACTGTCCGCATTGCTGATCTCGTCATTGTTCAGCGTGTCCACACCCCGAGGCCTTGCGTTGGAGTCGAAGGCAAGCGCCCACGAGGCGGATGACTGGGATGCGCGGCTCGAACAGTTGCGCCCGCAGGAGCCGGGGCGGTATCTCGAACTGGCGGAGGAAATCGAGGACGCAGCCACGTCAGTGGTTGAGCGCGAGTTGGCCAAGCATCTGTATGCCCTTGCCGGCGCGCTGGAACCTGAGCGCCTGGGCCGCAGCGCGTGCCTGGCGCTTGCAGGCATGGAGGAGGATGAGCAGGTCAAGCGGCGGCTGAAGGCGCTGGCAGCGCTGCTGCCCGGCGCGGCGGGCGGCGTGGTACTTGAGACATCCATGGCGACGGCCGACTGGTCGCCAGCGGCGGCGGCCGCAGTGGGAGACGCATTGAGCTACTACCGTCGAGGCGACGGACCGCGCGCCCTTGCCGCGCTGAAGGCGCCAGGGGCGAACGCCCTGCTGCAGCAGTACGGCCGCAT
>CAZCGB010000655.1:0-2165 GCA_964498045.1 uncultured Isosphaeraceae bacterium | reverse complement strand
CTTTCTCGGCGCAGAGTGGATTCACTCCACAGCCCGAACCGCGGTGACGCCCGGCACGCGCTGCTTCAGGCTCCGTTCAATCCCGGTTTGCAAGGTGATGGCACTGGACGGGCAGCCCACGCACGCGCCGTGAAGCCGAACGTTGACGACACCGTCGGCGGCAACTTCCACCAATTCGACGTCGCCGCCATCGGATTGCACCGCAGGGCGGATCAGATCGAGCACCTGCTGCACGCTGGTGCGCAGGTCGCCGCTCGACGCGCACGGTGCGCCGCTGACGGCTGTGGAGTCTTGTGAGTGCGCTGACGGCATCGCTGAAGGCATTGTAGGAAGCACGAACGGCAAAGCACAGATTGATCGGGCCCGAACGGGTGGCAAAGGCGGCGAATTCGCCTCGGCCTACACTATCGCCATGATTCGATTGCTGGCTCGTGCGCTCATCATATCGGCGGCGATTGGGGTCACCGGCTGCGCTTCCGAGCCGGTGCAGGATCCCATCACCACTTTGAACAGCTCGTCGCTGATGGGTACGAAGCACAAAGAAGCGATTCAGATGCTTGCCCAGCGTCCGGTCGATGACGAGGATGCGAACAAGGCCTTGGAGCGGGCGATCTCAAACGCCGGTTACACGGTGCCGGTGCGCGAGCTTGCCTTGAATGTTCTGGCAGACCGCGATCTTCCGCGGGCCCAGAGGGTCCTGCGAAATACCCTGCCCAACACTTCCGCATGGGCGTGGCTGGAGCGGGCGTGTCAGATCATCGCCGAGCGAAACTGGGTTGATCTCACCCCGGCTCTGGTCAGTTCTTGGGGCAGGCCGAGCGCGTTCGAGCGCGACGACATGGAACGTCCTGAATATCTGGCCTTGGTGCAACTGCACGGCAAGGATCAGGTGATCGACGTGGTCTTTGCGACCTTTGTCGATTCCAAGGGCGTCGCCAACCAGGGGTTGCGGACGCGTTGCTGGGATCTGTTGTACCGGCTGGGTCAGCGTGAGCGGCTCGTGGCGCTGCTCAATTCCAGTTCCATTCCGCCAGACGATGTCATGTTGCTGGACCTGCAGGCCGCATCGCGCGATCTGGGGGTCGTGCCCCACAATCGCGAGGAGATTCTCTGGTTGCGCAAATTGCGTCAGCCGGAACACACCGAATTCTGGTCTCAAGCTGCGGCAGCGGCTGCTGCGCTCCCTCCCAACCGTCGCGCGGAACTGGAGATTCGCGATCTGCCGGTTATCGTGTCCGCATCACTACACGATCCTGAGCTGCTCACGATGACCAATGAGGAGCTGTATAGCCGGGTGGAGGCCTCCGTGCGCGGCCAGAGCCACCACTCGCAGCAATCCAACTTCGATGGCTTCACGCGCGACAGTCAGGAGCGGCTGGGAGATCACCGCGGGCAGTACACCTGGGGTGATCTGGTGGCCATGCTCATCGCGATTCGCGCGATGGAGGTCCCGCAGGTCGTCGATCATCTCTTCGATTACGCCCGGCGGGACCGCGAAGACACGAGCACGGAATATGGCGGCGTGATCGCGCTGGATTCCAAGAACCGCTTCGAGGTGCTGGAGTTTCCGCCGGTGATTCGCGAGCACGACCAGAAGTTCGTCTCATCGCAGGAGATGCTGGACGCCGCGTATGTCGCGATCTTCCACTTCCACTTTCACGTGCAGAAGGCGCGCAACGACCAGTACGCCGGTCCGGGCTTTGGCGACACCAACTATGCCGACAACACGCGCGCCAATTGCCTGGTGTTCACCTCGGTCAGCGAGGGTGCGATGAACGTGGACTACTACCGGCACGATCGGATCGTGGTCGATCTGGGTGACATCCATCAGGGCGCGTCGAAATGAGACCACGGGTGGAATCGAATGAACTCGAGTCGAGAACAAGTGGCTTGGGGATCCGCGCGTAATGCAGGTGTTGCCGATCATTCTTGTCGCTGTCGTGATGATGGTTGATGGCGGCCTGACGCCTCTTGGCGCGGAATGGAACGTGCCCGAATGGATTTCGCTGGGTGACCTGTGGATTCCGCCGTTCGCCATGGTGCTTTTCGCGTGGCTGGTCGTCGGCGTGTGTGTGAAGCGATTGCGGAGTGGACGCGCGCCGGGGCCGTTCCTGACCGCTGAGCGCACCGTGCGTGCCACGCGGTGGTTCATCGTGTCGAATCAT
>CAZCGB010000654.1:0-2167 GCA_964498045.1 uncultured Isosphaeraceae bacterium | reverse complement strand
CGGGGAACACGCGCGCATTGCCCTGCCCATCCAGCACGATCAGGCGATCGCAGATGTCCTGCAAGAGCTGGCGATCGTGCGTGATCAGCAGCAGCGTTCCGTCGTAGCCGTTCTCCGCGGAAAGCGACTGCTCCAATCGCTCGGCCGACGGGATGTCGAGGTGGTTGCTCGGCTCATCCATCACCAGCACGTTGTGCGCGCCGGCGACAAGTCCCGCAAGCACAGCACGGCTGCGCTCGCCGCCGGAGAGACTGCCCAGCGCCTTGTCCTGCTCGATGCCGCTGAAGAGGAACGCGCCGGCCAGATCGCGCGCCTGCTGTTCGCTCGCCTTCGCGCTGCCGTTCATGCCCACGATCACCTGCTGCAGATACTGCCAGACGCTCAGGCTCATGTCGAGGTGGTCGTGCAGTTGCCGGTAGTAGCCAATGTTCAGCCGGCTCCCCTGCCGCAGCTTCCCTTCATCGGGCTCGAGTTCGCCCAGCAGGCACTTGATGAGCGTGGTCTTGCCCGCGCCGTTGGGGCCGATGATGCCGATGCGGTCGCCGCGCATCACTGAGAGCTCCAGATTGCGGAACAGCACCTTGTCGTCGTACTTCTTGGAGATGCCTTCAGCCATGATGACCTGATCGCCCGAGCGCGCTGCGGGCGGCAGGCTCAGGTTCATCACCTCCAATTCGATCGGCCGCTCGTTCACATTCGTCTTGAACCGCTCCAGTCTCGCCTCGCGGCCTTTGGCCTGACGCGCGCGCTGGCCTGCGCGGTAGCGGTCGATGAACTCCTGCTCAGCCTTGATGCGGTCCTGCTGCTTGTCGAAGACGCGGGCTTCGGTCAGTTGCCGCTCGCGCCGCAGCGCGACGTAGTCGTGGTAGTTGCCGGGGTACTCGCGGATCACGCCGCGCTCGACCTCGATGATGCGATGCACCACGCGATCGAGCAGCCAGCGATCGTGGCTGACCACGATCACCGCGCCGCGATACTCATCCGCGAGGAACGCCTCCAGCCATTGCCGGCCGGCGATGTCCAGATGGTTCGTCGGCTCATCCAGCAGCAGCACATCAGGCTCTTCCAGCAGCAGTCTCGCCAGACCAAGCCTGCCCTTCTGGCCGCCTGACAGCGCGGTGACCTTGAGGGTGAACTGCTCGTCGGTGAATCCCAGGCCGTGCAGCATCGCGTCGATCTTGTGGTCGATGGCGTAGCCGCCCGCCGCCTCGATGCCCGCATCGAGCTTGGTCTGCTGCCTCATCAGGCGTTCGAGTTCCTCGCCCTCGGCCGTCGCCATCTGCTCGTACACGTGATGCAGTTGCACGTGCAGCTCATGCAACTCGGCATACGCGCGCTCGGCGGCGTCGCGCACGGTGTCATCGGGATCGAGATTGGGATCCTGGCTCAGGTAGCCGATGCGCGCCCCGCGCTGCAGTGCGACGGTTCCCGAATCGGCCTTGAGCTGGCCGGTCATGACCTTCATCAATGTCGTCTTGCCCGAACCGTTGCGGCCCACCAGGCCGACCTTCTCTCCCGGCTCAATGGACAGCGTCGCGCCATCAAGGATGGCGCGAGTGCCGAAGGAATGTTGCACATTGACTAATGTGAGAACGGGCATGGACGTGGAGTGTAGGACCGCAGCGTCGGAACACGGCGATCGTGCAAGCATCATCGCCTCCTGTAACGCACCGGCGACATCGCCTACGGCCGTGGCCTTCACCCCGCCGCGTCAGTCCCGCATTCCGGGCACACGGTTTTCTTCGTCACGCCCTTGAGGTTGTAGCCGCAGCGCTCGCAATGGCCGATGCGCCGGCGCACGACGCGGCGGGCGATGCCCGGGCCGAACACCAGCGCGAATGCGACGGCGCTGAATATCAAAACGCTGGCGAGAAACCGAGGCCACATCGGCCGCAATGGCAGCACCACGCGCCGCGCTCTCGCGCCGTCGCTGAGCGTCAGCGGGATGCCGCCGCGCACCGCGACGTGCATGCCTCCCGCGGTGTTCGGCGTAATCACGCTTTCCGAGGATAGCGCCAGCAGCGGCCAGCCGCGCGCATCCTCCATGAACGTCACGCCCCGCGCCTCATCCTCGCGCGGCGAGCGGTACACCGCGCTCCAGCGCGGCACGGCGCGGCGGAGCACCGCGAGGTAATCCTGCCGTAGCGGCTCCTTCATCTCGAAGTTC
>CAZCGB010000653.1:0-2171 GCA_964498045.1 uncultured Isosphaeraceae bacterium | reverse complement strand
TTCGGACCGGGTGATCTCGACGGCGACGGCGATTTCGATCTGGCTGACATGCAGGGTCGCGTAGTGGTGCTTGATTTCTGGGCGAGCTGGAGCGGACCGTGCATGATGGGCCTGCCCAACGTTCATCAGGCCGCGAAATGGGCCAGCGAAGAGCAGCTGCCCGTGTCATTCATGACCGTGAACGTGTGGGAGATTCGTCCGCCGAACCCCGATTCACCCGATGCGCGGGTCGCATCCGCATTGAAAACCTGGAAGAACAAGGGTTTCACGCTGCCTATCGCCATGGACTACAGCGACCAGACCGCCGCTGCCTACGGCGTGCAGGGGATTCCTACGACGGTGATCATCCGCAGCGACGGCGTCGTACATGCGGTGCATGTGGGAGTCGCCGACGCGGACGCATTGAAGGCCGACATTCAGGCGGCCATCAAAGCCGTTGAACCCGGCGTGTGATTGCGCACAGATTCACGGTTGGGCTCGATGCTCTTTTGCGCGGGACATTTGAAATGTCGCTTCGGCGCAAGCCGATCACCTATATTCCGTCTTTCGTGATCGCCTCATGTTCCCCGTGGTGAATCCCCCTGAGCGTTGCGTCTGCCATTCCACTTCCGATTCTGGAGGATCGTCCGCCATCGCCAGATGACGCGAATCGAATTCGAATCGCCCGTGAGCTTTCCGCGCTGGATGTGGGTGAAGTGCGGTTCGATCGGCATGATCGCATGCTGTATGCGACCGATGCGAGCCTGTATCAGGTCGAGCCGATCGGCGTCATTGTGCCTCGGTCCATCAAGCAGGCCGTGCGGGCGGTTCGATACTGCGTTGAGCGCCAGTTGGCGATTCTGCCGCGAGGCGGGGGAACGTCGCTCGCCGGCCAATGCGTGAATGACGCCGTGGTCATCGACTTCAGCGCGCATTGTCGACGACTGATTGAGATCGATCTGATCTCGAATCGCGCGACGGTGGAACCGGGCATCGTGCTCGATCAACTGAACGTTTCGCTCGCGCAACATGGGGTGATGTTCGGGCCGGACGTGGCGACCTCATCGCATGCGAATCTCGGCGGAATGATCGGCAACAATTCAGCCGGCGCACATTCGATCCTGTACGGCCGCACCGTGGACAACCTCATCGCCCTGGATGTCCAGCTGGCCGACGGCTCGACAGTCCGCCTTGACGAGGGTGCGGCGGCGCGAGACCCACGAGTGGGGGAGCTCACGCAGCGCGTCGCCAACGTGATCCTCCCGCGTGAGCGCGAGATCGAGGCGCGGTTCCCCAAGACGATTCGTCACGTCGATGGCTATAACCTCGATCTGATCGCAAAGCATTTGCGCGCGTCAACACCTGGCACGTTTGATCGGGTGAATCTCGCGCATCTGGTGTGCGGCTCGGAAGGCACGCTCGCAGTGACGCTTGGCGCGACGCTGAAACTCGTGCCGACTCCCAAAGTTCGGGGGCTGGCCATCGCGTCGTTTGCGGGCGTCGATCAGGCATTGCGTTCACTGACGACGATCCTCACCTCGAAGCCTGCTGCGGTGGAGCTCATCGACGACGTGGTGATCAAGCTCGCGCTGGAGAATCGCGAGTATCGGCAGTACGTGGAACTGCTTCCAGCGCCGCCCAAGGGCGAGCGCGGGGCCGTGCTGTACATCGCCTACTTTGCCGACACGCGCGACGCGCTGCATGCACGCTTTGACGAACTCGCACGTCTGCTTCCGGCGAACGTCATCAACCGATACGAGGATGCGTCGGCGATCGCGCAGGCGTGGAAGCTTCGAAAGGCCGGCGAACCGTTGCTGCACGGCCTGCACGGACCTCGCCGGCCGGTCACCTTCATTGAAGACACCGCGGTGAATCCCGATCGCCTCGCCGACTTCATCGCCGATTTCCGAGCGATCGTGGCCAAGCATGGCACGACCGCCGCGTACTACGCCCATGCATCCGTCGGCTGCCTGCACATTCGGCCGTTGATCAACATCAAGGATGCCGCCGACACAAGGGCCATGCGCGCGATCGCCGAGGAGGCGACGGACCTCGTGATGCGCTACGGCGGCGCGCTCAGCGGCGAGCACGGCGACGGGCGCGTGCGCACGCTCCTGCTCGAACGCTTCTACGGCCCGGTCATCTGCCAGGCGTTTCGCGACATCAAGGCGATCTTTGATCCGAAGAACCTG
>CAZCGB010000652.1:0-2182 GCA_964498045.1 uncultured Isosphaeraceae bacterium | reverse complement strand
GGGGATGCCGATGGAGAACACTGCGCCTGCGGGCACGACGGGCGTCAAGCCTTTCTTGGTGTGAACGTATTCGGATTGCGGGAAGATCACGTACACGCCCCCGTTGGCGCGCATCAGCAGGTCGTCGCGCCCCGGCAGGTGGTACACGTACTGAAATCCCATCGGATCGCGGAGGTCCGCGATCATGTTGACTTCGCGCAGGCTGCTGCTCAGCGCTGAGACGTCCGAATGCGCCTGATCAACACGCTGCAGCATTGGCGGCGTGCCTGGATAGCGCGGCGCATAGGCGGTCTGGGCAGCACTCCATTCGCTCGTCGCAATGGCCAGCACACAGGCGGGCATGATGTGCGTGATCGTGGGCATACACATGATTCCTCAAGCTCGTCGATGCGCGGTCACGGCGAGCCGATCTGCCAAGTATATCGGCGAGGTCGCGCGTATCATCACGTAAATGCCTTCCCCCATCGTTGTTTCGGTCAACATCTCGCCCGGCGGCATCCCCAAGACGCCGATCTCGACCGGCAATGTGGCGCTTGGCGGTTTGCACGACGACGGTCATCACCACGCCAAGCATCGCACGCCGCTCTCGGCTGTGAGCATTTGCGACGTTGAAGACCTGGATGACCTTCGCCGCGAGGGCTTTGACGTGTTTCCCGGCGCGATCGGAGAGAACCTCACTGTGCAGCACCTTGATGCGGATGCGCTCATGGTGGGTGATCGCCTGGTCTTCTCAGGAGGCGTCGAAATCGAAATCACCAAGCATCGCCAGCCATGCTACGTGCTGGATGCGATCAGCCCGGATCTGAAGCGCGTGGTCGTCGGCCGCTGCGGCGTGCTGGCGAAAGTGCTGCGCGAGGGACTGGTCCGCGCCGGCGAGTCCATCGACGTGATTCGCTCCGAAACGCCTGCGATTGCCACAACGTGACGTGGTGCGATCAACGCGCGGGCATTCCTTGTTTCGCCACGCCGGCGCACACCAAGGTTACGATGCGGCCATGCACGATCTCATGGGCGCTATCCTCGCGGGCGGACTGAGTTCGCGTATGGGACGCGACAAGACGACGCTCACGTTGAATCGCGCCGAAGGCAGCATTCGAATGCTCGATGCAGTGGGCAACACGCTCCGTCGCGTCTGTGAGCAGGTTGCCGTCGTGCGCCCGGCGATGGCGTCAACAGAGCGTGAACCTGACAGCCAGAACTATCGCACAGTGGTTGACCTTCGTCCGCACGCCGGGCCTGTGGGCGGCATCGAAGCGCTGCTGGCTTCAAACCTGGCGCGCGAATACATCGTTTGCCCGTGTGATGTGCCGTGCATCACCAGTGAAGTTCTCTTGCTTCTGCTCCAGCATCGCGCCGCGCCAGCGACGGTGCTTCGCATCGTCGGACAATCTGATTTCGAACCGTTGCCGGCGAGGATCGCAGCGGCAGCCTTGCCCACCGTTCGCCACTTGCTGGACTCGGGGCGACGATCGGTCTGGCACCTGATGCAGGAGCTTCCCGCCTCGATCGTTGACATTGACGCTCGCCACGCGGCCGCCTTGCGCAATGTCAATACGCCCGACGATCTCAACACGATTTGAGTTGGCGGGAGTGTCCCTGTGCATGTGGCTTCGCCAGTTCGCTGCCCACTGCGGGCAGATTGCCGGCCGCTGACCGTTCGACCATCACCGCCACGCTCTTGAACACCGGCGTGTGCGAAAGCGGATCGGCCACTCGCGGAATCAGCACGTTCGCTTCGGGGTAATACATCGCGCAGTTGCCGACGGGAATGTCGAACGCCCGCGCGAGAATGCCGCGCATTTCACCGGCGACGCTGCTGACATTGACGCGTTCGTCCTCCACAAGCCCAAGACGTTCCAGGTCGGCGGCGTTCATCAGGACGACATCGCGCCGCTCCTGGCCGCGATAGACGTCCTCGTCCTCGTACACGACGGTGTTGAACTGGCCTTCGCTGCGCATGGTCATCAGCCGCAGCGTCGCACTTGAACCCATCTTGGATTCACTTCCTGTGGCGTCCTCCGTATCTCCTATCAACTCCGGCAGCGGCAAGATGTGCATCTTGTCCCGGCCGGTGTCGGTGGGGAACTGCGCCTCATGAAACACTCGGCAGGCGATGGTTAACTCCTTATTCGTCTCGCCGATGTCCGCCGCCCGTTCGTAGCCGGGAATGATGCGCGCGATC
>CAZCGB010000651.1:0-2182 GCA_964498045.1 uncultured Isosphaeraceae bacterium | reverse complement strand
TGGGCAAGACCACCGGATTCGCCATGCAGCCTGACATCGGCCCCAGCGGCGCGCTGCCGGCCGGAATGAGCATGACCTGCACCGCACACTACGGCGACGGCACGATCACCGATCGCACCGCACAGTTGCAAGTGTCCGCAACGCCCGGCGGGCAATGCGCGCTGGCATTTCGCTACACCGGCGACTCCGCCATCTGCTGCCACACGAGGCTACTGCTCGAAGGCGCGGTGATTGCCAGCCGCGTGCTGGTCGTACCGGTGAATGATCCGCCTCTGCTGATGGCCTCCGGCAACATCGGAACCGTGGCTGGTGAAACCCCTCTCACGTTCACATGCTCAACAGCGGTCGACAAGGTGGAGTGGGCAGTAGTTCGTCGCAGCACAAGCACCCCGACCAGCCCATGGCTGGTGGCCCTTCCCGGATTGCCCGCCGTGCAGTGTGACGAGGTGTCGATGTCTCTGGAAGGATTGCCGCCGGCGCCTCGACTGCTGATGTACTGTGATTTGCAAGGCACGGGCGTCGCAGGCGGAGCCGTCACGATCAGCGACGAAGCGTTACGCATCAAGCACAAGGGATGGGATGGATTGATCTATCACCAGAACGCCCGCGCGACTGGCCAGGCGCAGATGACCGGCATCGCGGGTCCCGACATTTGCGCGGGATGCTATGAGTGCTGTCATCCAGAGACCGGCAGCGCGCTGGCGGTGAACACGGGCGTGCTGGTGAGCAACATCGGATCCTCGGGCAACGATGGCGTGTCGTTCACCCGCCCGCCATGGTTCCGTCCGCCGTTTTTCCCGGAGATGGCGATCGCCATGGGCCCAGTGGACATGAGCGACCCGGATGCCGCGGTGCGATTCACCGCCACAGGAACGTTCAGCGACATGTCCACGCGCGACATCACGGCACGCGTCGCCTCCGGTGGATCGACCGGCGGCCTGTCGCTCTCGGCAGATTTCTCTTCCCTGGCGTCATCGCTCGTGGAACTTCAGGTGTTCAGCGGAGGCGGGCCGGTAGGCTCGGTCGTCGTTCCCAATCAGCCCGGCTCTCCTCTGGCGTCACTCTTCTCGCTCGGCGGCGGCGCATTGCACGTCACGCGCTGCATCACCATGTCCGGCGACGCCTCGTCGCATGTCGGAATGGCGCTGCATGTGGATGACAGCGCGCTGTTGATCATCGGCGGGCAAGTGTTCATCGGCGATGAATGTCGCATGCTCGTCGCCGACTCCACTCTCCACGTTTTGTCCGTCGATGAAATCACGTGCAGCGGCGCGCACATTCCGCACGCGAAACTCACCTGTCGGCGCGAAATGAGCCCACGCGGCATTAGTCCGCCCGCCTACCCTGTGGTGCACGATGGCGTGCTGCACACCGCACTGGGCCAGTGCGCGCTCTCCTCACGCGATTCCGACGGCGATGGCGTCGCTGATCTGCTGATCTCCAACATCGGATCCAGCGGCCAGGACGGCGTCGCGATCGATCTGGGCGAAGCCCGGGGGTGTTCGATGGTCTTCGCTGGCTCCGGCGCTGCGGTCGGTTCGCAGTTCTCGCACATGGACTTCGACGTCATCGACGATCAGTGCGCGACCTGCCCCGGCGGCGTGGTCGCGGGCATGGACATTGACGGTATCTCGCCGAACAGCGCGGTGATCTCCGCCTCCGTGAAGCCCTGCTGCCGAGGCCATGTCACGCTCATCAAGCGCACGCCGGGCGGATTCACCGACACCACCCACACCTTCCCGTACCCCAGCAATGATCCTTGGAGCGTCGGCGGCGCGCCAGGCAGCCAGTTGCGCATCGGTCGCGGCAAGGTCAAGGACATCCGGGACACCGGCAGCAACCTGACCGACGGTGCGGGCACGTTCATGGATGTGTTGACCATGCACCTGGCGCTGTCGCAGACGACAGGCGGCGGCGGAAGCGGCGGCGTGACCATGAGCCATCCGCTGCATGGCACGTTCACGGGCATTGATGAGATCGTCATCTCGCAGTGCATCGATGAGCCGCCGTACACCGATTCGATTCAACATGCGCGGATGCTGTTCACGGCTTCGCCGGTGTGCAATCCGTGTTCGGTCACGCTGGGCTCAAGCGATGTCGTGAAATTCCAGAGCGCGCATCATGCGCTGGGCCAGGCGGAAGTCATCGCCGAGGATTGCGACGACAGCGATCCCGCACTCCT
>CAZCGB010000650.1:0-2184 GCA_964498045.1 uncultured Isosphaeraceae bacterium | reverse complement strand
TCTCCCACTGCGATGGAGCGCACATCCAGCACCGTGCCCTCGGTGAACCACACGCGGCGTCCGCTGCCGGCCTGACGCGGTGCGATCATGGTAATGGCTGTGACGCGATCGAGCGGAATGTTGACGATCTGCCGATTGGCGCCTTCGCCGACGTCGAGCGTGACGACTTCGCCGATGGCGGTGACCAGGCCTTCCTGCCGGTCGCCGTTGGCGGTGAGCACGACGTCGGCGTTGCCGGGCGCGGGAGCGACGGCGTCGGCGGCAAGCAGCACGGAGGCGATGAGGTTGAACGGCACGTCGATGCGGCCGAGCCAGGGATGATTCCACGCGAGCGTGTCAGCCGGCGCCTTCGCACCGGTGACCGCTTCGCCGGGCAATCGCTGGCCGTCGGCGAGGACGACCATGCCGCGCGCGGGACGAGCGGTCGATTCGGATGACGCGGCGTCGTGGCCAAGCAGCGCGACGCACTGCTTGAGATCGAGCGTGACCCAGCCGCGGTTTGCATCCATGATCACCATGGATTGGTCGCTGATGGCGGCAAGTCGAATCTCGCGCACCTGGGCGTCGCGCGTCACCAGCAGAAACGAACCTTCGCCGCGCTCGATGTTCGCGTCGTTGTCCGGCTTCGGCGGCGCGGCAAGGGTGGCCGTCGTCAGCGTGGCCAGCGCCAGAATGAAGCCGATGATGCCACGCAAAGACGCAAAGACGTGACGACGCGGAGAGTCGCTCATGCTTGGCCATCCGCGCCATGGCGTCTTGCCGCCTTCGCGTGATCCAACAGGCGCAAGCGCGTACGACCCGGCGTCAGCCATTGGAGTGTTCATGTTGGGGTCAGTCACCGCTGGAAGATGGGGAGATACCGCTTGGGCATTTGCAGGACGATGAGGGCCATGGCCGTGGCGTCGCTGCCGCCGGTGGAGTTGTCGAGCCAGCCGCCGCTGGCCGCCTGCCGCGCGATCAGTTCATCGCGCGCCGCCGGCCACCATTTCGCCCATTTCTCGCCGCCGGCGAGATACATCGTCTGCGCCGAGTAATACATCCCATAGTAGTAATGCGCCTGGCCGGCGATGCCCATGCCCGGAAACGCGTTGCGCAGCAGGTACTCCTGTCCGCGATCGATGGAATCGTCTTCGTAAATGCCCGCGTAGTACAGCGTGGCGACGGCCGCGGCGGTGCGCGGCCAGGCGCTGCCGCCGGCCTGCAGCATGTACTTGAATCCGCCGTCGGGATTCTGACATTTGCGCACGTACTCCACGGCGCGGTCGATCGTCTGCTTGGGCACCTTGATGCCCGCGTTGCGGGCCGAGCGCAGGCCCATCACTTCGCAGATGGTGACGGAGACGTCGGCGTCGTAGGGCACGGGGTTGTAGCGCCAGCCGCCTTCATCGTTCTGCGTGCCGACGATGAGATCGACGGCTTTCACCAGCGCATCGCGCACGCGCTTGTCTTCGGGATTCATGCCGTAGATCTCGCCGAGAAACAGCGTGGCGAAACCGTGGCCGTACATCGGGCCGTGGGAGCCTTCGGAAGCGAGCAGGCCGGACTCCTGCGAGTGTTCGAGCACGAACTCAAGGGCCTTGCGGACTTCTTCGCCATACTCGCCGCGGCCGGGCAGGTTGCCGTCGGCCATGTACGCGAGCCCGCACAGCGCGGTGATGGCGACGTGCTTGGCATAGCGGCCGCGGCCAAACGAGCCGTCGGTGTTCTGCTGGCTTCGCAGGTATTCGAAGCCGCGATTCACCGCTTCGGTGAGTTCGGGGGTGATCTCATTCTGCGCGGGCTTGTTGGCGGCGGAATTGTCGGGACGGGCTTCGTCCTTCTCGGGCTTCTCGCCGGAAGCCGGCGGGGCGGCGGGTGATGGCGGCGACGGATTGTCGGTTGTCGAAGGCGCGGCGGGAGAAGCCGGCGCCGGCGGAGTGGAGGATGGCTGCGGCGGCGGCGCGTCCTGGGCGATCGCCGCGGCCGCAACAAGCAGCGTCACAAGGACGATTGATCCAAGCGCAAAAAGTGTTCGCTTCACGGCGATCCCTCCTCGGCCAGCCGCTTGTAGTACTCCTCGGTCAACCGCTTGTACAGCGGCGAGTAGCTTTCCTTGCGGCCCTGCATGAGCATGTCGCGCACGCGCTGCGGCAGGTTGCCCCACTCAGCCCGCGATTCCTGCAGCGGGGCGTTCGCGTTGGCGTC
>CAZCGB010000649.1:0-2185 GCA_964498045.1 uncultured Isosphaeraceae bacterium | reverse complement strand
GGTTTCGCCGCTGGGCAGCGTGCCGAGGTACGACTTGATCTCAGGCTGATATTGGTTGCTGTCGGTCAACGCGAACGTGATGAACAGCACGACCAGCGCCATGGACGTCACCAGTACGAATGCGTTGAATGGCCGATCCCATCGCAGGTGCATGAAGAACAGGCACACGAGCGCCGCCTTGAGCAGCGCGATGCCCAATGCGACGACGATGTGCAGTTCCGGCATCTCCAGGGCCTCAAACGACACGTTTGCCGCGGCGACCGTCAGCACCGTCAGCACGAGCAACGCCAGAGCCGTAGCGATGAGAATCTTCGGCGAGACGACGTGGCCAACGCCATGATGCTCGCCCGCTTTGGGTGCGTGTTTGGTTGTCTGTGTGCTTGACATGGATTGCGTACTCGAATGAAGAACGGGCTTCTGACCGAACGTCGGCGGCAAGTCGCGGCGCTTCTAGATCAGATAGAACAGCGGGAACAGGAAGATCCAGATGAGATCGACGACGTGCCAGTACAGCCCGCCGAGGTCCACGGGTGTGAAGTACTCGTTGGAGAACTCGCCGCGGAACGTCTTGATGAGCAGCCAGGTGATGACGATCATGCCGATCACCACGTGAATGCCGTGCAGGCCGGTCATCATGTAATAGATGTTGAAGAACATGTGCGTGTTCTGCGGGCGGAAGTGATCCTGCAGCGGCTGCACGGTGGACTCAACGCGATCGCGTACAAACTCAGCTTCGGGAATGGCGATCTTGTCGCCCGCAGCAAGACCGGCCGGTCCCGCCGCGGCGGGAAGTACTGTGGACGCCTCCGCGGGCGGCAATGATGTCGACGCGCTTGGCGTCACCGCGACGGTCTGGATCTCGAAACCGCCCGCTGCGGGTGTGGTCGCGGAATGATTGGCCAATGCGGGGTCCGGGGCCGTTTCTGCCGCGAACGCCTTGTCGTGGGCGAGGTCCTTCTCGCTGATCCACATGTGCGAGTGCTCGCCGGGCTTCTCGTAGAACTTGATGCCCGGGAAGAGGCCTTCGTGGAACTTATGGGTGTATTCGAAGTACTTGATGACCAGGAAGCCCGCTGCGCCCATGAGCGTAAGGACCAGGCAGACCTTGAGGACGCCGATCTGATTCTTCTGCGCAGCCGTGACGCCCCATGCCATGGTGAGCGATGACAGGATGAGCACGCAGGTGTTGATCGCGCCCATCGTGGTGTTGAGGTAGTGGCTGCCGTAGCGGAACAGTTCCGGGTGATTGCCGCGCCACACCGAATACGCGCAGAACAGCCCGCCGAAGAGCAGGACTTCCGTGGCAAGGAACAGCCACATGCCAAGCTTGCCGGCTTCGAACTGCTGCTTGGGGTTGTCCCAGTGATGCGCGAGGTGCTTGGGATGATCGTGGCCGTGATCGCCATGATCATCGTGGGCGTGCGTGTGGTCGTGTACAGGAAGTGTCGTCATGGTGAATCCGTTCGCCACCGGACTTGCCGGTGGGTTGACGGGGAATCAGTCAATTCAATGATGTGCGTGTCCAGGCGCCGTCTGCCCCTCGCCATGCACGACATACGAGCCGAGCTTCTCATCCCATTCCACAGCGGAGAAGTCGTAGCAGTCGCCGACGGTCGGCGTCTTGGCGAAGTTGTCGTGCGGCGGCGGCGACGAGCACTGCCACTCAAGGCTGCGGCCGCCCCACGGGTTCGCCGGTGCTTTCTTACCCTTGAACAACGAATGGAGCAGGTAGAAGGCGGTGAGGAAGAATCCAGCGGCCATGATGTACGAACCCATGGTCGAAATGAAGTGATAGATCTGGAACTGGGGCGGATAGTCCCAGTATCGCCGCGGCATGCCCTTGGCGCCCATGAAGAACTGCGTGAAGAACGTCACGTTGAAACCGACGAAGACCAGGAAGCACGCGACGCGGCCAAGGTTTTCGTTGTACATCCTGCCGGTCATCTTGGGCCACCAGTGGTGCAGGCCGCCGATCATCGCGATCAGCGCGCTGCCCATCATCACGTAATGGAAGTGGGCGACGACGAAGTACGTGTCGTGCAGGTGAATGTCGGTGGCGAGCGTGCCGCAGTGCAGCCCAGTCAAGCCGCCAATGGAGAAGATGAACAGGAACGCCAGCGCGTACCACATGGGCGTGGTGAGGCTGATCGAGCCCTTGTACATCGTCGCCAGCCAGTTGAAGACC
>CAZCGB010000648.1:0-2196 GCA_964498045.1 uncultured Isosphaeraceae bacterium | reverse complement strand
CGGCCGTACGGCAGGACCCCGACGTCATCATGATCGGCGAGATGCGCGACAAGGAAACCATGATGTCGGGCCTGATGGCCGCCGAGACCGGGCACCTGGTGTTCGTCACGCTGCACACCGCGGACACCACGCAATCGTTCGCGCGCATTCTCGAGTTCTTCCCCTCCAACGAGCACGGCTTCATCCGTTCGACGATGGCCAACGGCCTGAAGGCCGTGATGGCGCAGCGGCTGTTGCCGAGCCTCAAGCCCGGCACGCGCGTTGTGCCGGCGACCGAGGTGTTACTGAGCACGCCGATCGTGCAGGACCGCATCCGCGAGGGACGCGATGAGGACCTGCCATCGATCATGGCAGGCTCGTCGCACGAGGGAATGCACTCGTTTACCGACAGCCTTGTGCGGCTGGTGGAAGAGAACTACGTCGACCTGAAGACGGCTGAGCGATATGCGCCGAACGCCGAGGCGCTGCGAAGCAAGATCCGCGGCATCAAGGTCAAAGCCGACGTGCTGGTGAGCCGCGTGAAGGGGTGATTGTGAAGGGATCGCCGTTCCCGAAAGCGGTGGCCGGTGGTTGGTCGATATCTTTCCGCTATGGCTACCCGTGGAGATTCCGCGCGCCCGCGTTCCAAAGGCGCAAAATCGGCCGACGCAGCATTCGTCTCGTCCGCGAGTTCTCGGACCCTGCCGGCGGCGTCGCTGCCTCGTCGCGTTGCGTGGGTCGTTGGCCTCGGACTTTGGGTATTCCTCGCGCTTGGATTGCTCAGCTTTGACGCCGCCGATGCGCCATCGCACACCGTCGCCGCGTACAACCAGCCCGCCGCCAACTGGTGCGGCGCGTTCGGAGCGGTCATCGCCTACTGGGCGTACTGCGTCTTCGGCGTCGGCGCGTGGATCATCGTCATCGGCCTCGGCGTGCTGCTGGCGGTGACCGTGACAGGTCGAATCATCACGCATCCGCTGGTGCGCGCTTTGGGCCTGCTCATGTTCGCCATCGCCTTCGGCGCATTGCACGCGGTTGTGCTCCCCAACTCTGGTCCTCTGACCGGCGCGGAATCAGGCCTTCTGCCGCAGCGCGTCGTCGCGGAGATGCTGCCTCGGTTCAGCACGATGGGCACGCTGCTGATCATGTTCTGCGCGACGGGCCTTGGCGCGGTGGTGTCGATGGACCAACTGCTGTTCGCGATTCCGCGTTGGACAATGATCGCCATCGGCCTCGGTCACGCTGTGAAGCAGCGCCTGCCGAGCATGCCTTCGATTTCGATGGCCCGCATCGGCGGAGGATCGCCGCAAACCGTTCTGCAGGGCCACGGCGGATCAAACGATCTCGGCGACATCGGCGGACTGGAAGCCGTGCGCGAGCGCGTGCGCAAAGGGCGCAAGTTGAAGGAACACACCATCGATCCAGATGCGGGCGGACTGGGCGCGGTGAACGCATTCGATCCCGACAGCCACGAAGTCAGCCTCGACAACGACGACACGCATACGCCTGAAGCGGACGACCTGGTGATGGCGATCGACAGCACCAGGAGACATGCCAAATCTGTCGCGCCCGCCGCCAGGCAGGAAATCCTGATCGAGGATTCGGCGGCGCAGCACAAGAACCTCAGCGCCGATGAACTGCGGGCCAAGATCGCCAAGCTCCCGCTGCGCATGGCCCAGGCCGCAAAAGTGGTTGCCCGCGACGAAGACATTCCGCGCGCCCCCACTGAGGAAAATTACGACGGCTACAACTTCCCCACGCTGGACCTGCTGGGCGATCCGGAATCCAACTTCTCCGAGAAACTCGAAGGGTACGTGCGAGGCCAGGCGCAGACCCTCGAAGAGGCCATGCAGGTTTACGGCATCGACGGCGAAGTCGTCGGCATCGAATCGGGCCCCGCCGTCACGCTGTATTCCGTCCAACTCGCGCCCGGCACGAAAGTCGCGAAAGTCACCGCCGTGGCGAGCGACATCGCGCGTTCGCTCGGAGCACAAAACATCCGCATCGTGCCCAACATGGCCGGCAAGACCACCGTCGGCATCGAGGTCCCGAACCTGCAGAAGGAACGCGTGCGGCTCAAAGAGCTCATGTCCAACGACAAGTCGAAGGGCATGCTCCTGCCGATGTTCCTGGGCAAGGACGCCGCGGGCGAAGCGCTCATCGCCGACCTCACGCGCATGCCGCACATGCTCATCGCCGGCACCACCGGCTCGGGCA
>CAZCGB010000647.1:0-2219 GCA_964498045.1 uncultured Isosphaeraceae bacterium | reverse complement strand
GCACGCGCATCTGGCGGCCGGATTTGTCGAGGCACTCGTCGCCGGTCAAGGTGAGACGGCGCAAAGGCTGATCCTCAACGCGGCCGAAGCAGGCACGAATGTGAGCGAGTTGTACCTCCACGTATTGCGACCGGCGATGAGTGAGATTGGCCGCCGCTGGCAGATGGATGAGATCGGCGTCGCGGAGGAGCATTTCGCAACAGCGGTCACCCAGATGGTGATGTCGCAGCTGAGGAGGCACTTTCGCCGTTCGCCGCCACGAGACTTGCGCATGCTCGCCTCGGCGGCGGCAGGCGACCTGCATGAAATAGGCGTGCGCATGGTCGCAGATCTCTTTGAGATTGACGGGTGGGAAGCGATGTATCTCGGTGCGAACATGCCGTTTCCGGACCTGCTCACGACGATCATCGAGCGCGATGTGCACATTGCGGCAATCTCGGCCAGCAGCGTCGTACATCTTGTGGCCCTGGGAGAGGCGATCGAAGCCATTCGCGCAGCGCCCGGCTGCGAGCGGGTGCGTGTGCTTGTGGGCGGCCCGCCCTTCAATCGTGTGCCGACGCTCTGGAAGGAGATTGGAGCCGACGGTTCCGCCCGCGATGCCGTCGAAGCGGTCGCACTGGGGAATCGGCTGGTCGAGGGCGACCCGGTGCGGAGTTGACCGGCGCGGACTGCTTCGTCACCCGACGCGCCAGTTCAGAGGACCATCTTTGCGATCGTCATGGCTGCGTCGGGCCATTTTTTTGATCGCAGCGCGGTGCGCATGCGATCCCGGGCGTCCGCATCGCGCAGCAGATTCTCGATCACGGGCCCGATGGTGCGCACATTCTCAGCAACGTCGATCAGGTCCGTCACCATCACCGCGCCGCCGCCGCCAGGCAGATCCAACAATGCCTGCGCGTTGTGACGCTGGTGCATGTCGGCGTGATGTGGATAGGGCAGGAACAGCGTCGGCACGGCATTGACGGCGATTTCCGCGACGCTGTTCGCGCCGGCCCGCGAGATGCACAGATCGGCCGCGCCCCACGCCAGGCCCATCTCATGCACGAACGGCACGACCGTGGCGCGCACGCCCGCCTGCGCGTACGCATCGCGCAGCGGACCGTCGGCTCCGTGACCCGCGAGGTGCAGCACCTGCCAGTGCGCGAACATCTCCGGCTTCAGCCGCGCGAGTTCGGTCATCAGCGCGTTGATGCTCGTCGCGCCTTGCGAGGCGCCGGTGATCAACAGCAAAGGCAAATTCGGGTCCGCACCCAATCGCAGCCGGCATTCGCGCTGCACGGCCGGGGCGATGGCGCGGCGGCGGATCGGCAGGCCCACCACCTGCGAGGCGAAGCCCGGCAGCATCGGCAGGTCGATCGCGGAGACGACCCGCGCGCAGAACTTCGCCATCCACCGATTGGCCTTGCCCGGCGGCGCATCGAGATTCACCAAGAGGACCGGCACGCCCATTGACTTCGCGGCCTTGGCCACGGGTGCGGCGACGAATCCGCCCAGCGCCACCACATGCGTCACGCCCTCCTCGCGCATGATGCGTTTCGCCTGCCGCTGGCTCCGGCGAAACGCAAGCAGAAAGCGGAACGCGGCAAGTGGACGGGCCGAGGGCGGCGTCGCAGGCAGCGGGACGAAGCGCACGCCCGCCTCGCCCAGCATGGTCGCGTCGATGGCGCGGCTGGAGCAGAGGAAGACCGACTTCGACCCCGGCGCGATCTCGCGCAGACGTTCGTGGATCGCCAATCCCGGCGAGAGATGCCCGCCGGACCCGCCGCCGGCAAAGAGGATGGAAGGAACCGAATCCACGAGAATTCGCGAATGTAACTGATCCATTCGTCCGTGGCTCAAACCGAAGCAACGGATTGCGGCCTACGTCGCGGCCAGCAGTTGCTGGCGTTCAGTCAGCGGCTGATCGTCGATGTCAGTCAATGAGCGTTCGCTCGTCCGCGCGTTCTGGCGATCCATCGACACCAGCAGGCCGATGCAGAACGCCGTCAGCACCCAGCCGGTTCCACCCGACGACAGCAGCGGCAAGGCGATGCCCTTGGTGGGCGCGGAGCCGGTGACCACGGCGATGTTGATCATCGCCTGCAAACCCACACACAGCAGCACGCCCAGGCCGAGCAGTCGCTGAAACGGATGCTGCACGCGGCGGACGATGCTGAAGCCGCAGAGCAGGAGCAGGGCGTAGAGCGAGATGATGACCGCCGCGCCGATGACGCCGAGTT
>CAZCGB010000646.1:0-2230 GCA_964498045.1 uncultured Isosphaeraceae bacterium | reverse complement strand
GGCGGGGGCGTGCGCGGGGGCGCGGCCGCGAATGGTCATGCCGCGCGTTCGCAGGGTGGTGCGCATGCTAAGTCGCAAGCGGCCTCCCAGGCGTCGCTCGACCTCGGCGCGATCGAATACCTGCAAATCATCAACGAGCGTGGCGAGGTCGTAAACGCCGCGCGCGATCCGAATCTTTCCGAAGCGGAGCTTCTGAAAATCCATCGAGCGATGGTGCTGACGCGCAAACTCGATGTCCGCATGCTCAACATGCAGCGACAGGGCGAGATGGGCACATTCGCGCCCGGCTACGGCCAGGAAGCGACGCAGATCGGGCAGATTCATCCTTTGGAGAGTCGCGACTGGTTCGCGCCCTCGTACCGCTCCTTCGGCGCGCAACTCTGGCGCGGCTGGCCCGTCGAGCAACTGCTCCTGCTCTGGGACGGCTTCTTCGAAGGCTTTGCGCCGCCCCCCCACGTCAACGACTTGCCGTTTTCGATCGTCATCGGCTCGCACATCCTGCCGGCCGTCGGCATCGCGCAAGCGATCCAGTATCGCGATGACGATGCCGTCGTCCTCGCCAACTTCGGCGACGGCGCGATCAGCCAGGGCGCGGTGAACGAAGGCTTCAACTTCGCAGCCGTCGATCGTGCACCGATCGTCTTCGTCGTCGAGAACAACGGCTGGGCGATCTCGATGCCGGTTGAGAAGCAGGCTGCCACGCAGTGGCTGGCGCAGCGCGGCGTGGGCTTCGGCATCCCCTCGATCCGTGTTGATGGCAACGATGTGCTGGCGATGCTTGTCGCCACGCGCGAAGCCGTCGCCCGCGCACGCAACTGGAAGAACGCCCAAGGCGATGCGCATGCGGGCGGCCCGACTCTGATCGAAGCCGTCACCTATCGCATGAGTTACCACACCACAGCCGATGAGCCGAAGGTGTATCGCGAGGAATCGAAAGTCCACGCGTGGGAGTCGAAGTGCCCGATCGCGCGATTCGAGAAGTATCTCATCGATCGCGGCACGCTGTCGCAAAAAGACTGCGATGGCATCGCGAAGGAATGTGAAGACGATATCCTCGCGGCACGTGAGAAGTTCCGAGCGCGTGCGACGCCCAATCCGCGTGAAGTGTTCGATTTCGTCTACGAGAAGATGACGCCGGAGCTGCGCGAGCAGCAGCGAGAGTACTTCGCAAAACTGGATCGCAAGGGGGTGAAGTGATGGCCATGATGACCATGGTCCAATCCCTGAACCTCGCGCTCGATCAGTCGATGGCGGCTGATGGCGACGTGCTGTGCATGGGCGAGGACATCGCCGTCAACGGCGGCGTGTTCAGAGTCACGAAAGGCCTGCTCGAAAAGTACGGCGCGAAGCGCGTGCGCGACACGCCGCTGGCCGAATGCGGCATCGTCGGCACCGCCGTGGGCATGGCCATCGCCGGCCTCAAACCCGTCGCCGAGATTCAGTTCTCCGGCTTCACCATGCAGGCGTTCGATCAGATCGAGCAGAACATGGCCCGCTACCGCAATCGCTCGCGCGGCCGCTATCCCATCAACATGGTGATGAGGTGTCCATATGGGGGGGGCATCCGCGCGGTTGAGCATCATTCCGAATCGCGCGAGTCGTACTGGGCGCACACGCCGGGCTTGACGGTGGTGATTCCGAGCGGGCCGCGCAATGCGCGGGCGTTGCTGAATGCGGCGATCAATCATCATGATCCGGTGGTGTTCTACGAGCCGAAGGCGGTCTATCGCGCGTTCAAGGAAGATGTGCCGGAGCAGCCCGAAACGATGGCCATCGGCAAGGCGAAGGTCGTGCGCGAAGGCACGGACATCACGTTGATTTCCTGGGGCGCGATCATGCGCCCGACGCTGGAGGCGGCCGATGACCTGCGCGACCTGCACAAGGTGAGCGTCGAGGTGATCGACCTCTTGTCGATCAAGCCGATGGACACCGAAACGCTCGTCGCGAGCGTGAGCAAGACCGGCCGATGCGTGATCGTCGCCGAGGCCCCGCGCACGTGCAGCGTGTCGAGCGAGATCATCGCCCGGCTCAACGAGACCGCGTTCGAGTACCTGCAGGCCCCGATCAAGCGCATCACCGGCTACGACATTCACTTCCCGTTCTTCCAGGTCGAGCAGCACTACCTGCCCGACAGCGAGACGATCGTGGAGGCGGCGCGTGAGACGCTGGCGTGGGCGTGAGTCTTCGAGGATTCACCACGGAGATCACGGAGGACACGGAGGGAGAATTG
>CAZCGB010000645.1:0-2234 GCA_964498045.1 uncultured Isosphaeraceae bacterium | reverse complement strand
CGCGCAGGCGAGGTTGCAGCGGAACAGCGGCTCGAGCATCAGCACCAGCGGATACTGCTTGCGACCGCGCAGGCGCTGACCCAGCACGTAGGTCGCGACGGTCCACATTTGAGAGATCGGTACAGCCATGGTGAGGAAAGGGATTTTCGGTCGTCAATGTGGAAAAACAGAGATCGCCGCGGCGGCGAAAAACAGGGAACTGTGAACCAAGCCGGGCCAAAGGACGAGAGCCCGTCGGCCGAGGTCGATCCACAGCGACCACGGGATGGCCAAAGGGCCCGCCATCGTATCGCCTTGGAACCGATCGCGGGTTTCGCCATCTTGCCAGCGTCATGCCTGGTTCCGCGTGCGTTGGACAGGGCGTTTTCCCGGACGATCGAACTGCAATTCGGGCAAACCTTCCGTCGGCCACCCCCGTAGTACCCCCGTCGATGACTGCCATTCCCATCAACCTCGCCGGTTTTTTCGCGGGACGCCTTGGCAATTCCAGGAGCGGCGCGAGCGGACGCGGAACTTTGCCCTCAACAGGTCAGGCCCGGTCTGCGGATATCATCGCGCCGTCGCAGGCAAGCGATCGGCCAGAAGCATGCGCCGGCAGGGTGACGATGTTCGTGGACAAGATCAACGACAGCGATGAACTTCTGTTGAAGGCGTACCAGAGCGGCGAGCGCGAGGCGTTTGCTGCGCTGATGCAGCGCTATGGGAATGAGCTGCTGCATTTCCTGCAGCGCTTCCTCGGTTCGCGCGCAGCCGCTGATGATGTGTTCCAGGAGACCTTCCTGCAGGTGCATCTGTCGGCCGACACATTCGACACCGAGCGCCGCTTCAAGCCGTGGCTCTTCACCATTGCCGCGAATAAGGCACGCGATTACTACCGCAAGCAGAACCGGAACGCCGCAGCTTCCCTTTCGGCGTCGATCGACAGCAAGGGCGAAGGCGAGCGATTCGTCGATCTGCTGGAATCGCCCACCGAAGCGCCGACGATGCCGCTGCTCGACGCCGAGCGCAGCAGCCTGGTCAAGAAGGTCATCGATGCGATGCCTGTGCATCTGCGCGAGATTCTGCTGCTGAGCTATTTCCAGCGATTGAGCTACAACCAGATCGCTGATTCGTTGGAGATTCCATTGGGCACGGTCAAGAGCCGGCTGCATTCAGCGGTCGCAGCGTTCGCGCGTGCGTGGAACGCTGAGCGGGGCCACGATGAGTATTCCGAGGAACGGTCAGGGTCAGACGGAAACGTGACATGAAGCAAAACGACGGACAATCCCCCCACTTTCAGGGTGGCTCTGTGATCGATCTTTCACCCGATGATCAGCGTCTGCTCGACGCGCTCGTCGAAGCCGGCTTCGATCGCGCGCAACTGCCAGTCATCCTCGGCCGCGGACTTTCCGCCCAAGATGAGCAGCGCGTGAGCGCGATTTCGAAGCTGCTGGGCTACATGGACGACTATCCGGTGGAAGACGCGGACCCGACGCTTTTCCATGCCGCGCTTGCGCGCATCGATCGTCACCAAGATCAGATTGCCAAGCGCATGCGCTTCGACGTGGCCCAGGAAGAGCAGAGTGCGAAGCGCGGTTTCCGAATTCGCGTGCCCGATCTGGTCACCGTCGCCGCCGTGCTGCTCATCGGCGTCGGCGTGCTTTGGCCCGTGCTGGGCTCCATCCGCCAGCAGTCGATGGACATCGCCTGCGCCAATAACCTCAAGAACATCGGCTACGGCTTCAGCCAGTACGCCAACGACAACAACGGCTCGCTGCCGGTCGCCATGGCTGGCCCGATGGGCACGTGGGACACATTCCGCAACGCCCTGAATCTGAATCCGCTGGTGAAGGGCCAGTACTGCGAAGCCGGACACTTCAATTGCCCGGGGCATCAGCATCATGTCGATGAAATGGGCGCGGAAGGCCCCAGTTACAGTTACCGCTGGTTCACACCCAAGGGCCTGCTGCACTGGAACACCGGGCGCATCACGGTGGTGCTGGGCGATTTGAATCCGTTGATCGACGCCGCCCGCTCGGGCTGGGCCGCACCACCGCTTTCCACCTCGGTGAATCACGGCGGTCGCGGGCAGAACGTGCTGGCTTCCGACGGCGCGACCATCTGGCTGGCGCAGCCGCTCATCGGCCGCGGCAGCGGTGCTGGGTCTATGTCCAGCGGCACAGGCGACAACATCTGGATGCCCGACAACGCCTCGACACTGCAACCCGGCGCGACTCCCGATGATGAAGCCGATG
>CAZCGB010000644.1:0-2237 GCA_964498045.1 uncultured Isosphaeraceae bacterium | reverse complement strand
AAAGTGGAGCCGGGGGGAGTCGAACCCCCGTGCCGATACAGCCGACCTGCCGCATCTACGACGCGTAGTCGATCGTTTGATCTCGGCTTCGAGGACGAAGATCGACGATCTTCCTCGAAGCCATGAGCGACTTGGTTTCGCCCGTGCGTCGTCGCTCAATCCGCACGGACTATCCCGATGTTTTCGATTCCCGCCCTATCGGGCGTGGGGCGGGAATCGTGCCGCCTAGTGATTAGGCAGCGAGTGCATACTGCGTGTTGGCAGTTATGGTTTTGCATGCTTTTTACGTGGGCGTGCATGCTCCACGGCGCGCAGCTTCAGGCCAAACATGTCCGGTCGATGCCAGTCGGCCCCAAGTTTGGAATACAGCTTGGAAAGAATTGTGAAAGAGCGACAACTTGGTCGGAGGGTGATCGTCCATCAACCACCTCCCGCTGACAGTTGATCATAGGCCGGATCGGCGACTGGATGAACGGTGAGCGAAGTTCCGCTAGGATTTTGCGACGCATGTCAAGCGCGACGTCCAATCAGAACGTTCCATATGGCCGGCGACCTTGGCATGCGCTCAGCGTCCGGCTGGCGCTCGCGCTGACGGTTCTTGGTGCGGCGTTCTGGGCATATGCGCGGATGAGCGATTCCTCGAATACCGCAACGCTCAATGAATACGCGCCGGCGATGATGCGATTTGGCGTGAGCTTTCTCGGCGGTTTCGCTCTCGGCTGGGTGATGCGCCGTTTTCTCAAGTGGACAATCCTCATCGTTGCCGTCGTCGGCATGAGCATCTTCGTGTTGAAGAAGACCGGGATGATCGACCTGCCGTGGGATCGGATTCAGGACAACGTCGATGAAGGTTCGACGTGGCTGCAGACGCAGGCGGGAAGCGTGAAGGATGTGGTCAAGGGCTACCTGCCCTCGGGCGCGGCGGCGGTCGTCGGCGTGTTCTTCGGATGGCGGCGCTGATCGGTCGGTCGTCCGCGACCAATGGGCGCGGCTTTCCATGTATCATTGCTTTGTGGATTTGATCAGCGCCAATTGCCCCTGGCGCGAGTAGTCGATCGATTCTGCCAGCGTCTTCGCCGTCTCCTGCGGGGCGTGGAAGCCCATCGAGTTCTCGGCGTTGACGAAATCCAATCGGAATTGTGCGCGGCGCTGCAGCGCCTGGGCGGGCTTCAACTGTTCGTCGCTCGCGCCAGCGTCTTTCGCCGCCTTCAGCGCGAGGATCAGGTCGTTGAGCGCATCCTGCGCGCGGTTCATCATGTCGTGCGTGCGATCCTGAATGGCCGTGGCCCGGGCCAGCAGTTCCTCTTCGCTGTAGCGGTGGCACTGCTGGCAGGAGTTGTTGATGTTCAGCAGCGGGCTGCGCACGTGGTGATCGCTGATCTTGATCGCGCCTTCACGCACATATGGCATATGGCAATCAGCGCAGGCCACGCCTGAGCGCGCGTGAATGCCCTGGCTCCACGTCTCGAACTCCGGATGCTGGGCCTTCAGCGTCGGCGCGCCGGTGAGCGCGTGCGTCCAGTCCTTGAAGCCCTGATCGTCGTAGTACTTTTCGATCTGCTGCACCTTCAGGCCGTTGAACCACGGGTAGGTCAGCAGCTTGTGATCACCCTTGAAGTAGTACTCGACATGGCACTGGCCGCAGACGAACGAACGCATCTCCTGTCGCGAAGCCAGTTCATTTGGATCGTACGGCTTGGCTCGATCGCCCTTGCGCCAATGCTCGATGCTGGGCAGGTGCGGCACGGCGTCATCGCTCAGCGCCAGCGCCTTGATGCCGTTGAGAAAGCCCGGCCGCGTGACGCGCAGCTGCATGCTCGAAGGATCGTGACAGTCGAGGCACACTACTGGATGCTTCACCAGCGCGGTGGCGTCGGCGTAGGGCATCGCACACACCTTCTCAAACCCGGTCATGAGTTGCGCGATGCCGTCGGCGGAAGTCAGCGATTCCTTCACATCGCCCGGCGCGCCGTTCTTGATGCCTTCCTGGCGGTAGGCCTGCGTGATGGAGGCGTGGCAGTGCAGGCACGCGCCGGGCTGCTTGAACTGCCTGACGCGCTCGGTGTCGCGCTGATCGACGAGCATGTACGCATGGCCGCGCTCCTCGCGGAAATCGGTGGCGAAGGCGTATCCCGCCCACATGGTCTTGAGCCGCGGGTCGGCGTCGATCTTGCTGTAGGTGTGCGCGGTCTGGACCTTGTCGGCCTCGCTGCCGCCGTAACGCGTGCGGTCCATGT
>CAZCGB010000643.1:0-2238 GCA_964498045.1 uncultured Isosphaeraceae bacterium | reverse complement strand
CCGGCTTCGATCGTCAGGCCGACGCGAGCCGTCTGGGTTACGTGATCGCGTCGATGCTTACGTTCATGAGCGCTTCGTTCATCATCGTCACCGCGATGACCACCAGCGTCACCCAGCGGCAGCGCGAGATGGCCGTCACGCGCTGCGTCGGCGCAAGCCGCGGCCAGTTGTTCATGTCGCAGATCATGGCCGGCCTGCTCATCGCCATCATCGGCGCGGCGCTCGGCATTCCGCTGGGCATCGGTCTCGTGAGCCTGCTCTACCTGTATTACCGCGACATGCTGCCTGGAGGCATTGTCATCCAAGGCTTCGGCCTGCAACTTGCGGTGCTCGGCTCGCTCGTCTCCGGCGTCATCGGCGCGATGTACCCCGCGTGGCTGGCGAGTCACGTTTCGCCGCTGCAGGCGATGAGCATGCAGTCGCAGCCGACGCGGGCGCGTTCGATCATCATCGCCTGCGCGCTCGGCCTGGCGTTCCTCATCGCGCAGGTCGCGCTTTTTCAGATACCCGATTCCTCGCTGCGCTTCCTCTGGTACGCCTACGTCGGCCTGCCCGCGCTGCATGCGGGATACTTCATTCTTGCTGTGCCGGTGATCGTTGTCGATTCGTTCGTCATCGCGCCGCTGATCGAACGCCTTCTGCATCTGCCGCGCGGCATGCTCAAGCGCTCGGTGCTGGGCACGCCGTTCCGCAACGGCTTCACCGCAGGCGCGCTCATGGTCGGCATCGCGATCCTCGTCAGCACCTGGTCCAACGCGACGAGTCTGCTGGATGACTGGCTGGGCAAGATCAAGTTCGCCGATGCGTTCGCGTACCGCGCTTCGGGCATCACGCCCGAGCAGCAGCGGTTGATCGCCGCGCTGCCCTTCGCTGCCGAGACCTGCCCCATCGCGTACCTGCCTGTGCGGTTGTACGACCGTCAGGTGTTCGGCGTGCGCGGTTTGGGCGAGCCCAACGTCACCGTCATGGGCTTCGATCCAGAGAAGTTCTTTTCGATGAACGCGTTGCAATGGTCCGCGGGCGACCAGGCCAGCGCGCTGCCGCGCCTGCGCGATGGCAGCGGCATCATTGTCGCCGACAGGTTTCTCAACACCCAGCAGGTGAAACTCGGCGACAAACTCAAGCTCGGCTCCGGCCGAGTGCGGAAGGAATACGAAATCGTCGGCGCGGTGAACTCGCCCGGGCTCGACATCGTCACCCAGCTCTTCGGCATCCGCAGCCAGTACACCGAATACTCGGTCAGTTGCGTGTTCATGGATTGGGACGAGGTCGTCCGCACCTTCGACAACCGCGATGCCATCATGATGCAGGTCAATCTCAAGCCCGACGTCAACGATGTCGAAGCGACGAAGGCGGTCGAGCAGGCCGTGCCCGGCGTGGCGTTCCGCAGCGGGCGCGAGATCGTCAAGAGCGTCAACGAAGTCGCGTTCGCAGCCCTTGCGGTGCAGTCGACGGTCGCGTTCGCGGCGCTCGTGCTCGCGAGCCTGGGCGTGGGCAACGTGATCCTCGCGAACATCCACGGCCGGCGCTTCGAGTACGGCGTGCTGCGCGCGGTCGGCGGCCAGCGCGGTTTGCTCGTGCGCCTGATTCTCGGCGAAGCCGCGCTCCTGGCGATCGGCGGCGCGATCGTGGGCACGGGCTTGGGCCTGCACCTCGCGGCGATCGGTGCGGCGAACTATCGCGACCTCGCCGGCCTGCCCGTGCGACTGGTCATCCCCTGGCTGCCCATGCTCAGCGGCTGGCTGACGCTGTTGGGATTGACGATGCTCGCGGCCTGGCCGGGCATTCGATCAGTGGTGAAGCCCCATGCGGGCGCGCTGCTGGCGGGCGGACGGCATGGGTGAAGTCCGCAGCGTCTTGAGCTGGGCAAACAAAATCGCGAAACCCGCGCTTTTCCCCTCACACATCCTCCGCGGCGTCCGCGTCCCTTGCGACGGCCATGTCGTGTGACCAGCCGTCAATGCACGCACTCCAAGGAGGCAGACGCATGGAAGCAATGAACGTCGACGATGCTGCTGATGTTCAAGACGGTGATGGCGGCGATGTTCGGAAACGCGCGCAACGCCTGATGCCGCAAAAGCTTGAGGTCGAATGGATCACCTGGGAGCAGTGGCGTCGGATCGCCCGGCGGCTCTCACTCGACACCGGCGAAGGGCTTCGCGGCCGCCCCGAGGGCACCGGCCAGCGCAAACTGCAGATGCTCATGGGCATCGTCGGCGGACTGGAGACCGCCGAAAT
>CAZCGB010000642.1:0-2243 GCA_964498045.1 uncultured Isosphaeraceae bacterium | reverse complement strand
CGCGCTGCTGCTTGGCGACCGAAGTCTGGCTAAGGACGCTTCGCACGCACGGCACTTCGAAGACGCGATGGACCTCATCATCGCCTTCGCTCGCGAGCAGGATGCAAAACCAGTCGATCTGGAAGCCAAGCGGCAGGCTGTGCTGCATGCCGAAATTGCCAAGCTCTACGGAGATGCCCCTCCACGTTGGCGAACGCTCTTGCGGCTGCCGACAGACGTGACGTCGTACAGCCCGGCGAACATCGCAGCGGGGCTGTCCTCCACCGCGAAACGATTCAGCGACATGTTGCCCGATCGCCTCAGGCGCAGTCCGAAATGGCTGGCTGCTGGCGCTACTGCTGGTGCGCTCGGATGCGTCGCAGCGGCGGCATTGATCTCGCCTGTCGCCATCAGCGCGCTGCCGATCTGGTCAGGATTGGGCGCGGCAGTCGCTGCCGTGGCTCAGCCGACAACACGAAAGAGCGCCGTCGGCGGCTCTGAAGATGCCGCTGCTTCGTCCGACCTTGGAAGAACGGTGCGTTCCGCCGCACTCTTCGCCATGCTTCTGGAGTTGCAAGGGTACGACGAACTGCGCATCACGCGTGTCCTGGATGAAACCGTCCATGACGACGATGGCGATGAGCTTCGGACAGCGAGCGATGTGCAGCGATGGCTGCTCGACCTGCAGCATCGCTTTGATCTGGCGATGGCCAGGGAGGCGCGCATTTGATCCCACGCGCCTCCAACGATGTCTCCATGCCAGTGCTCAAAGTCGCTGTCGTGGGGCACACCAACACCGGCAAGACCTCGCTCATGCGAACACTCACCAGAGACGAGACGTTCGGCGAGGTCAGCGATCGGCCTGCCACAACGCGGCATGTTGAAGGAGCGACCCTGCTTGTGCGAGGCAAGCCCGCGGTCGAATTCTACGACACGCCCGGACTCGAGGATTCCATCGGACTGCTGGAACTGCTCGAACGCGCGCGTCCGAACGGCGGCGGTCGCGTCGATGGCATCGATCAGATCCGCGCCTTCCTGCAATCGCCTGAGGCCGACGCCAGCCAGAGTGGGGCGTTCGCGCAGGAGGCCAAGGCACTGCGGCAGATGCTGGCGAGCGATGTCGCCCTGTACGTCATCGACGCTCGCGACCGAGTCCTCGGCAAGCATCGTGATGAGTTGGAGATCCTTTCACGCTGCGCCAAGCCCGTGGTTCCTGTGCTGAACTTCACAGCGTCGCCTGAAGCGCAGATCAGCCTGTGGCGGGATCATCTCTCGCGTGCGAACCTGCATGCCGTCGCTGAATTCGACACGGTCGTGCTGGACGATCAGACCGAGCGGCGATTGCTTGAGAAAATGCGGACGCTGCTCGATCGCCACCATGCCACGCTCAATGCGTTGATTCAGGAACGGGAGCAGATTCGATCGGGTCTGGCGACGACCTCGTGCAGAATCATCGCCGACGTACTCATCGATGTCGCCGCTCATCAGGTCAGCGTTCCGGCGCAGGATCGTGCGAATGTCGATGCGGCGATGGAAACGCTCAGACAGCGCGTGCGCGAACGCGAACAGCGAAGCGTCGAACAGTTGCTGCAGTTGCATCGATTCTCCAGCGATGACCTTGCAGCGAGCGACCTGCCCATTCAGGATGGGAAATGGGGCGTCGATCTGTTCAGTCCCGCCGCGATGAAGCAGTTCGGCTTTCGCACCGGCGGTGCGGTCGCGGCCGGCGCGGTGACCGGCCTGACCATCGACGCCATGGTCGGCGGCCTGACGCTGGGCGCCGCCACCGCGCTCGGGGCGGCCATCGGCGGCGCGCTCGGCGTCGCGCAATCACATGGAAAACGCCTCGTTGATCGCCTTCGCGGACACAGCGAGCTGGCGGTGAACGACGTCACCTTGAAGCTCCTTGTGGCGCGACAGGTCGCGCTCCTGCACGCGCTCCTTCGTCGCGGGCACGCCAGCGTCAATCCGATTCGAGTGGACTCGCCCGGCGATCGCTCGCGAATGGAGCTCACTTCCGGAATGCGGAGCATGATCGACGAGTTGCGGCTGCGGCCCGGCTGGTCGCATCTGCAGGAGACCCCCAATCCCGGCGCATTGGGCGATGCCGCAAGACAATCCATGCAGGAACGATTGGCGATCGAGATTCGGTCGATGCTCCAACACTTGAGCAAAGAATGATTAAGGGCCCATTCGGTCAAGCGGTGAATGGCGCCATGACCGGTTTGGCAACTCGATGTTTCGAGGCGACGGATTTCTACTCT
>CAZCGB010000641.1:0-2243 GCA_964498045.1 uncultured Isosphaeraceae bacterium | reverse complement strand
ATCGCCTCGCGGTTTGTGCAGTCCAATTGCCGCAGCCCGTCGTAAGGGCGGCCGACCTGACCTCCAACGTCATCAAGGTGCGGCACGAGAGCCGATCTTTCGCGGGTGCTCGCGCAGCGGGTCGTGCTTAGACATGCTCAGATAGTACACTCCGCGCATGGCCGGCAAGCCGACGGTGTACATCGAGACGACGATTCCGAGTTTCTATCACGAGACGCGGCGCGATGCCGCCAATCGCTACCGGCGGGAGGTGACCCGCGAGTGGTGGGACCTGCATCGCCATCGGTTCGACCTGTGCACTTCGGAATTGACGCTGCTGGAACTGCGTGATGCGCCGTCGGCGAAGTCGTTGGCCGCCATTAAACTCATCGGGGGCCTTCGCCGTCTGGAGCCGAGCGGCCGCGTGGCGGAGATCACCGACCTCTACATCAGTCAGCGCCTCATGCCTGCCGGCGCGGGCGGCGATGCGGGCCATCTCGCGTTCACCTCCGTCCACTGCATAGACTTTCTCCTGACGTGGAACTGCAAGCACCTGGCGAACGCCAACAAGTTCCCGCACTTGCGGGCGTTGAACGCACGGCTGGGTCTGCCGATACCTGTATTGACCACGCCGTACATGCTCATGCCGGAAGGCCCGATCAATGAAGCGAAGAACGCGTGATTCCGTCGAAGACCCGGCGATCGCGGAGATCCGAGCCGCGCGGGCCCGCATCTGGCGCAAGGCCGGCGGCAGCGGCGCGGGCCTGATGCGCCTGCTGCGCGAAGCGATGCAGGCTAGCAAGCCGGCAAAGCGCGCGCGTCGAAACGGCCGCCCGGCATCACGCCGCCATGCGGCGACTCCACGCCCTCGCAAGCGACAGGCGTAACAGCCGTCACGCCGCCATCGGCTCAGTCACCGCAGCGCGTTGCGCCTCGATCGGGTCCTTGCGCCATTCGGCCACGAGGTGGTCGGCCATGGGATCGGTGGTGATCAGCTCATCGCCGTTGCGAATCGCGCTGATCACGCGCTGCGCGACGCTCTCGGGGCTGGCCTTGTCCAGCGGAACGTCCTTGGCCATGTCGGTGTCGATGGGCCCCGGATGCACCGTCAGCACGCGCGTGCCCTGCCCGGCCAGCATCACGCGCAGGCTCTGCGACAGCGAATACACCGCGTGCTTCGTGGGGCAATACGTGGCGAAGTTCGGAAAGCTGAGGAACGACACAACCGAAGCGATGTTCACCAGGAGGCCGCCGTCGTTCTTCGCCAGCACCGGCGCGAACGCCAGGGACATCGCCAGCGTGCCGAAGTAGTTCACCTCCATCTCGTGGCGAGCGTTCTTGAGGCTGACCGAGGCCAGGTCGGAGGCCATCGCCGCCACGCCGGCGTTGTTGATCAGCAGGTTCACATCGCTGCACGACTTGGCGGCGGCTGCGACGTCGGCCTCGCTGGTGACATCCAGTTTCACCGGCACGATGCGACCGCCGGACGCGGCGGCCAGAGCCTTGAGCGAGTCCGGATTCCGGGCCGCGGCGTAGATGCGCTTCGCGCCGGCCCGCAGCAACGCGTCCACGATCGCGCGGCCGATGCCACGATTGCTTCCCGTTACCAGCGCGACAGCCTGCTTGATGTCTGTTCCCGGCATGTTGGATGACTCCTGAGCGTTTGCGGAATTGGAAGCGAACTGGCGTGGTCGACTGCCGCCCTCGCCTGCACGCGGCGCCGATATCCTATGTCACACGCATGAATCCGATCCTGCTCACACCCGAACAAGGCGAAATCTTCTCCATCATCGGCGGCAGCGTGCGCATGCTGGCTGACAGCGCCGCGACCGGCGGGCGGTGCACGATCTTCGAGGCGCCGATTCCGCCGGGCGACGGGCCCCCGCTGCACAAACACGAGCGCGAGGACGAGATGTTTTACGTGCTGGAAGGCCGCTTCAAGATTCGACTGAATGAGACGACGATGATCGCAGAGGCCGGCTCGTTCGTCTGCGCGCCGCGCGGCTCGCTGCACGCGTTCAAGAACATCGGCACCACCCCCGGCCGCTTGTACATCGTCTGTACGCCGGGCGGAATCGAAGAGCCGTTTCGAGCGGTGCGCCTGCCCGAGCCGGGATCGAATCGCCCGCCGCTGTCGATGGACGACGTGGTGGCGATCTTCGGCCGCCACGGCGTGACGTTCCACGGCCCGCCGCTGGAGTGATGCCGACGCGTTTTTCAATCACATGTGGGCGCAAAGAAAACGCCGCGGAGCGTTTCGCTTC
>CAZCGB010000640.1:0-2261 GCA_964498045.1 uncultured Isosphaeraceae bacterium | reverse complement strand
GTCGGGACTGGACGCGATGAAGGTGGGCATCATCGTCGCTGTCGCCGTGTCCACCGTGATGAGTTACGCCAAGGAGATCGCCATCCTGCCGTACCTCTCGGCGATGCAGGGCCTGCAGGCGACCGGGGCGATGATGATCGACCTGGCGATGCGCGTGCTGGCGGTGCTGCTGATGCTGGGCTTCGCCGACTTCATGTATCAGAAGTGGAAGCACAGCCGCGATCTGAAAATGACCAAGCAGCAGGTGCGCGACGAGATGAAGGAGTCGGAAGGCGATCCCGAGACCAAGCGCCGCAGGATGCGGATTCAGAAGCAGATCGCGATGCAGCGCATCTCCGCAGCGGTGCCCAAGGCTGACGTCATCGTCACCAACCCCGAGCACATCTCCATCGCGATCAAGTACGACCCCAAGTCGATGCACGCGCCGGTGGTGGTGGCCAAGGGAGCTGACCATCTCGCGCTGCGCATCCGCGTCATCGCCATGCAGCACAGCATTCCCATCATCGAGCGCAAGCCGCTGGCCCGCGCGATGTACAAGCAGGTGCAGGTGAATCAGGAGATTCCCGCCGAGTTCTACAAGGCCGTCGCGGAGATCCTCGCCTACGTCTATCGCCTGAGCGGGAGGAAAGTCGCATGAGTGCACGCAGCATCGGGCTCGATGATTCATCCGGGGGGCCGCGCTGATGGCGACGCTCACGCTCCAGGACTCCAGCCTGCCCGCGTTCTTTCACCTGATCGCGCGCTTCCGCCACCTGCTTGTGCCGGTGTCGTTCCTGCTGCTCATTGTCGTGCTGGTGGTTCCGCTGCCGCCGATGCTGCTGGACATCCTCATCTCCGCCAACATCTCGCTGGCGGCGGTGATCCTGCTGACGACCGTGTACATGACGCGGCCGCTGGACTTCAGCGTCTTCCCCGCGCTGTTGCTGGGCACCACGCTCTTTCGGCTGGTGCTCAACGTCGCGTCCACGCGATTGATCCTGAGCGCCGACGCCGCCACGCCCGAGGAAGCCGCATCCGTCGCCGGCCATGTCATCCAGGCGTTCGCGCATTTCGTCGCGGGCGAATCGGTCATCGTCGGCGCGATCGTCTTCCTCATCCTTGTCGTCGTGCAGTTTGTGGTCATCACCAAGGGCGCCACGCGCATGAGCGAAGTGGCGGCTCGGTTCACACTCGATGCCATGCCCGGCAAGCAGATGGCCATCGACGCTGACCTTTCCGCAGGGCTCATCGATGAAGCCACCGCCCGGCAGCGGCGCGAAGCCATCATGCGCGAGGCCGACTTCTACGGCGCGATGGACGGCGCCAGCAAGTTCGTGCGCGGCGACGCCGTCGCCGGCATCATCATCACCATCATCAACGTCCTCGGCGGGTTCGCCATCGGCTGGCTGCAGAAGGGCTGGACGCCCGGCGAATCCGTCAAGGTCTTCACGCAACTGACCATCGGCGACGGCCTGGTCTCGCAGGTGCCCGCGTTCATCATCGCCATCGCCGCAGGCCTCATCGTCGCACGCACCGGCGGGCAGCAGACCATCGGCGAGGAAATCCCCAAGCAACTCGCTTCGCAGCCGGTCGCGCTGTATCTCATCAGCGGGTTCCTCGTGCTGCTGGCGTTCACCGGGCTGCCGATGGTGCCGATGTTCGCCGCTGCGGCGATGCTCGGCGGCATGGCGTGGTCCATCGGCTTCATCGCGCGCAAGGAATCGGTGTCGAAGGAAGCCAAGGCCCGAACCGAAGCCGCCGCCAAGCCTGCGACTCCGCCCGCCGTCGAGGAACTGCTCAACATCGACGCGCTGGAATTCGAGATCGGCTACGGCCTGGTGTCGCTGGTCGATCACACGCGTGGCGGCGACCTGCTCGACCGCATCTCCATGATCCGCCGCCAGCTCGCCATCGACATGGGCATCGTCGTGCCGCCCATCCGCATCCGCGACAACATGCAGCTCGACGCCAGCGCCTATCGCGTCAAGCTCCGCGGCGCGGTCATCGGCGAAGGTGTCGTCTATCCGCACCTGCTCATGGCCATGGACAGCGGACTCGCCAGCGGCCGGCTCGAAGGCGTCGCCGGCCGCGAACCCGCCTTCGGCCTGCAGGCGGTGTGGATCGAGCCGGGCATGAAGCAGCGGGCCGAGACCATGAACTACACCGTGGTCGATCCGACGAGCGTGCTCACCACGCACCTGACCGAACTCGTGAAGGATCACGCCGATGAACTGCTCAATCGCCAGGAAGTCATGCACCTGCTCGATCAGCTCAAATCGCAC
>CAZCGB010000639.1:0-2261 GCA_964498045.1 uncultured Isosphaeraceae bacterium | reverse complement strand
AATCCGTACGTGCACATTCTGGGTCATCCGACCGGCCGCATCGTGAATCGCCGAGATGGTTTGTCGCCCGACATGAGCAAGGTCATCGCCGCGGCGGTCAAGCACGACGTCGCGCTGGAGATCAACTCGAATCACCTGCGCCTCGACCTGCGCGACACGCACGTGAAGGCGGCGGTGGATGCAGGATGTCTCATCGCGATCAACACCGATGCGCACTCGCACGACGACTTCGACGAGTTGCGCTACGGCGTGCTGACGGCGCGAAGAGGCTGGCTGACGGCCGAGCAGTGCATCAACGCCTGGCCGAAGGCGAAACTGCACAAGTGGTTGAAGAGCAAGCGATAAGTCGCTCAAGATCAGGGAGATTGAACATGAAGGCAGCGCTCATCACGATCGGAATACTGAACCTCGTCTTCGCCTTCGTGACACCCCATGTGTCGATCGCCAACTATGCCACGACTTCGACGCGAATCATGGCTACGTATCCGAGACAAGGAACACCACCCGATGAATTCTCGGATGCAGAGCGGAAATTGCTCAAGTCCATTGAGCAACAATCCGCAAGTAGCGGATTCCGGCTAATCGCGATCTTCGGCATTCAAGGCCTGGCGTTGATCGCCAGCGGCATCATGCTGCGAAATCCGATTCGTGTTCCACAATCGGAGCAGTCTTCCCGAGCGTAATAGTTTGGCGCGGCTGGCTGACGGCGGAACAGTGCATCAACGCATGGCCGAAGGCGAAACTGCACAAGTGGTTGAAGCGCAGGGAGTGAAGGTCGCCGCTGTATTAACGCACAGAACCGCCATCGCTTCGCGCGTTCGGCAATGTGCAGCACACCGCACTCCGCTACGCAGCGGGAGCGGTCATCGTCGCGATTCGTCGCATCGATGAAGTTCCTCTACCGGCGATATCTCATGCACAGACGGCGCCTGATGATTGATTCGTGATGCCGGGTGCGTGCGAATCGCGCACGCTGGGGCCGAGCACGGTTCACGAATCAATTCGATACGGCGAGGACCGCGTTGATCAGTCCGATGTGCGTGTACGCCTGGGGGTGATTGCCCAGCGAGACGCGAGTTCTTGGGCAATACTCTTCCGGCGCGAGACCAGTTGGACCGATCAGGGCCACGAACTGATCGAGCAAGTCGCGAGCCTCGGGCAACTGACCGGACATCGCCAGTGCCTCGATCAGCCAGCACGTGCAGAGATGGAATCCGCCTTCGCGACCCGGGAGAGCATCGTCGTAGAGGTAGCGATAGACCGTCGGGCCGTGACGCAGCGTGGCATCGACCGCCTCGATGGTGCCGAGGAAGCGCGGATCATCGCCCGGCAGGAGTCCAGAAAGTCCCACATGCAGTGCGGCGGCGTCGGGCGAATCGAGTTCGTAGGCGGCGGTGAATGAATGGCTGGGCTGATGCCAGCCGCGCGTGAGCACATCGCTGGCGATGCGCTCGCGTAACTCCAACCAATCGTTGGGCTGCTCTCCGGCAAAGGACTTGGCGATCTTCAACGCGCGATCGACGGCCGTCCAGCACATGACCTTTGAATGCACATGGTGGCGTTGCTGGGTGCGGACTTCCCAGATGCCGTGGTCGGGTTCGTGCCAGCGCATGCCGACGGCGTAGACGATGGCCTGCGTGAGGCGCCAATGTTCGTTGGAGATGGCGAGACCGCTTTGGGTCAGCGTGTCGATCAATTCCATGATCGGGCCGAAGACGTCAAGTTGCAGTTGCTGGGCGGCGGCGTTGCCGACGCGCACGGGTCGGCTGCCTCGGTATCCGCAGAGTTCGCGGATGTCGGCCTCGGGGCCGAGATGTCCGCCGGTGACGGTGTACACGGGCCGGAATTGCTCAGGCGATGTGTCGTGATCGAGAATGCCGAGAATCCAGTCGAGCAGCCGCGTGCCGGAGCCGGAGGAGCCGAGGCGCGCGAGAGCAGTGGCGGCCAGCGCGGCATCACGCAGCCAGCAGTAGCGGTAGTCCCAGTTGCGGATGCCGCCGATGTGTTCCGGAAGGCTTGTCGTGCCCGCTGCCGCGATCGCGCCAGTCGGCCCATAGGAAAGGGCTTTGAGCACGAGCGCGCTGCGTGCGGTGTGCTCGCGGAGAACGGGAGGCAGTTGCAGCGGAGCCGCCCACAATTGCCAGAAGCGGCCTGTCTGTTCCATGCGCTTGACTGGCGGAATGACCCGGTCTTGCGTCGTTGACATGCCGTAGCGAAGTTCCAGGATCAGTGGTTCGCTCGTCAATGCGACCTCGGCCACG
>CAZCGB010000638.1:0-2262 GCA_964498045.1 uncultured Isosphaeraceae bacterium | reverse complement strand
GTACACGTACATGGCGATGGCGAATCGCGCCGCGCCGCTGATGACCAAGGGCGGTTCGATGATCGCCATGAGTTACTACGGCGCGGAGAAGGCGGTGCCCGGCTACAACGTGATGGGCGTGGCCAAGAGCGCGCTGGAATCCGCCACGCGCTACCTTGCGCATGAACTCGGCCAGAAGAACATCCGCGTGAACACGATCTCCGGCGGACCGCTGCGCACCATGAGCGCTTTGGCGGTGGGCGGCTTCAGCGAAATCCTGGGATGGGTCGAGAAGAAGGCTCCGCTCCGCCGCAACGTCGAAGGGAAGGATGTGGGAGATGCGGCGACGTTCCTGCTCAGCGGCATGTCGTCGGGCATCACCGGACAGACGATCTACGTTGATTGCGGCTACAGCACGCTGGGGTTGTGATTCGCGGCGACAGATCAGTCTTCGTCAACCGTGGTCGCCACCTGACACACCACTGGTTTTGCAACAAGCCGGTGTCCCGGATCTCGGGCATGCAGTTGTGCCCGTCCGTGTCGCCGGGTACATTGCGCGCGTCATGTGATTCATGATTTCAGTCCGTGACGATCATGGAGACCGGCTGCGGTGCTGTCTTCCACCATCATTCAGATCGCAGTCGCGGTTTGCGGCCCCGCCTTTGTAAAAGAAGCGGACGGGGCGGCGACACAGGTCTCGTCGCCCACGACTTCGGCGCCAGCATCCGCACCCGAGGCGCGCACCGCGAACGCCAACATGCGGCGCGATGACGCGACCGTGCCGGTTCCCGGGCTGATCGAGCCGGACCTCAACCTCGTCAACCGCGATCCCTCAAATTGGCTGGGCATACCTCCAGAGAAGGAATGGCTGAACCTCGTCCGCGATCCGCTCAAGCGACTTGACACACAGTATGGCCTGGCCATTACCGGGGCGTACACCATGCTGTTCCAGCAGTCGATCGGGCCGGGCGAGCGCAGCGCGGCAGCGGGCGACTTCGACTTCAATGCACGCTGGACCCTGCTCGGACGCGACACGCTCGACACCGGATCGTTCTACTTCAATGCCGAGTACCGCCACGAGATCGGGGACAACCCGCCATCCGCGCTTGGCGGCGAGATCGGAACTCTGCTGGGCACGACCAACGGCTTCAACGATCGAGGATGGGCAGTCAAGGACGCCTATTGGGCGCAGCGGCTCTTCGACGATCACTTCCGAATCGGCTTCGGACGTGTCGATGCTGAGAACCTCGTCGGCGGATACCAGCTGCAAAGCGCCAACACGTCTTTCCTCAACAAGGCATTCTCCACCAATCCCACAATCGCCTTCCCGGGGAGCGGCATGGGCGCGGCCGCATCGATCCGCCCGGTTGACTGGATTTACGTTTCCGCAGGCGCAACCAACGCCTACGGCAATACCACGCAGATCGAAATCGATTCGCTCTTCGAAGATTGGCGGCTGTTCGAATTCGCGGAAGTCGGCTACACGCCGACAATTGAAGGCGTCGGCAAAGGCCGGTATCGCATTGCGATGTGGCACATGGATTCGCGCGCAAAGGATGACAAGCCGGCAGATGGCGGATTCTCGTTGATCGCCGACCAGGAGGTTGGCGAGCGCATCTCGCTCTTCGCCCGGTACGGCTACGCCGATGGCGACCTCACACGGGTGCGCCAGAGCGCTCAGGTGGGCGCAGGGTTTGAAGGGCTCTTTGGCAGCACCAGCGATCTGACGGGAATCGCCGCGGCTTGGTCCCAGCCTGTCGATGACCTGCGCGACGAAAAAGTGATTGAGGTCTTCCACCGCCTGCAACTCACCGGTCGGGTGCAACTCACCTTCGGCATGCAGTGCATTTTCGATCCTTCCAACAATCCCGAAGTCGATGCGCTCGGGGTCTTCTCCACGCGGCTTCGCATCACCTTCTGACGCACGCCCGCCCCCCCCCACACACCGCCGCTCATTCCTTCGATCTCCAAAATCATGGCAAAGCGCAAATCCACATCCAGAGCATCACGCGTCGAGAGCGACCTTCTGGGCACGAAGAAGATTCCCGGCGATGCCTACTACGGCGTGCAGACGCTGCGCGGCATGGAGAACTTCCGCATCTCCGGCGTCCTGCTGAACCACTACCCTGACATCATCCGCGCCTTTGCCATGGTGAAACTCGCTGCAGCAAGGGCCAATCACGAGGTGGGTGAGCTCCCCCGCGCCATCCTTCGGGGCATCGAGGCAGCGTGCACAGATCTCATCAACGGCAAGTACCACGATCAGTTCCTCGTGGACGTCTT
>CAZCGB010000637.1:0-2263 GCA_964498045.1 uncultured Isosphaeraceae bacterium | reverse complement strand
AAGATCATTTTCCAGGCGGTGGAGAAGCCGGCGGAAGGCGCGGCGGCCGAAGAGTTCTACGCCATGTTTGTCGCAGATGTCGCTTACGACGCACCGACTGGTCGAATCGTCGGTCTGGAGCACATCAAGCGCATCAGTCCGGTGGGCTCAGCGAACACATGCGGCTGGTTCCATCCCACAAAGCCCAATACGGTGACGTTCGCCAGCACCATCGACAAACCCGTGCAGGGGAATGCTCCCGGATACCAGCGCGGCGGTGCGTACATGTGGGCTTTTCCCACGAACATGCGCATCGTGGAGTGCGACCTGTCCAAAGCGGATGGCACCGCAGCGTCGCTGAAACCCATCGCAGGTGATGGCAAGGCGTACGCGGCGGAAGGCTCGATCAGCCCCGACGGACGGCATCTGCTGTACTGCTCGCAGGAATCCGGCGAGGGCGATTTGTTTGTCAACGATTTGCAGACCGGACGCAAGACGCGACTCGTGCAGGCGCGCGGTTACGACGGCGGCCCGTTCTTCTCGCCCGACGGCAAGCGCATCTGCTACCGCTCCGACCGCGACGGCGACAGCCTGCTGCAGATCTATGTCGCTGACCTGTCGTACAACGACAAGGGCGAGATTGTCGGCATCGAGCGCGAATATCAACTCACGGACGAGCCTTGTGTGAATTGGTGCCCTTACTGGACAAAGGACGGACGGCGCCTCATCTACGCGACCAGTACCCTGGGCGAAATGAACTTCGAGCTGTACATGATCGATGCGGACCCGGGCAATCTCTCCGGTTCAAACGGCACGATCAAGTACGGGACGGCGAGGCGCCGGCTGACGCACTTCGACAGTACCTCCGGCAGCGGTGCGCCGCCCGCATCGGACGTGTTGCCGGCGTTTTCGCATGACGGCCGATGGGTCATTTGGACAAGCCGTCGCGGACCAGACCAGCAGGTGCACCTGTGGGCCGCCAAGTTCACGCTCGATCCGGACGCCGCATGGAAGAAATCGCCGGCAGTTGCCGCCAAACCCGAGCCCAAGCCATCCACCGAGGATGAAAACCGGATCGTCGTCACCGATCCGGCGACCGGCCGCATCATGGTGTACGACATGATTGAGCACACGCTGTCCGAATACGATCCGCGCACGCACAAGCTGACGCCCTTGGACAATGACGAGGATTCCGCGCTGTTCCGCAAGCTGTACGAGGCCCAGCAGGGCGGAGCCCAATAGGCAGCCAGCGAAGCCTGACGACCTCGCTTCGTTTTGCTCCGGCGGCATGTTACGATGCGGGCTCGTCCGAGCGCTTCAGGAGCGGCTGCGTGAACATATTTCGTCCAATGCTGCTGGCGATGGGGCTGGCCATGCTCTCGGGCTGTCAGACCGAGCGGATCGAGTATCACAAGCGGCCGGCCTTCTACTACAAGGCGGCCATGGGCGACCTGCCGGAAGAAGTCCGGCTCGAAGACGGCACAATTCTCAAATACAGCACGTATGACGAGCAGAGCAGCCTGGGGCGAAGCAAGGGCGAAGCGAAAAAACCGTTCCTCATTCGCGAGGAGAACGAGGACGGCTCAATCACACTTCGCGCGATTCTGCCTGAGCACATTCTGGTGAATCTGCTCGAGTGCCTGCGCAACAGCGAATATGAGCTGATCTGGGAGCAGTTGCTCGCCGAGCAGACGCGCCAGGAGTTTGAAGCCACCGGCGGCGGCGAGGACGGCTGCACCGCGTTCCTCAAAAAGAACCGCCACGACCTTGCCGCGACGCTCACACGCATGGTGGCAGGCTTGCCCGCGCAGGAGACAAGGTTCGACCGGCTGGCCGACGGCATCATCCGCTGTCGATTGCGCCCCCAGCACGTCGGCGAGTTGAAGTACAAATACTTCGACGTGATTCAGGAAGGCGTGAGCCTGAAATTGCTCAACATGGGCGGCTAAGGGCGTACGTCAGGGTACTCACGAGAATCGATAGCCGTCGGCGACGGCTTTCAGTCCATGCGCAATCAACCCGTATCCATGCGACTGCGTCCAATGAATCGCAGGCTCGACGAAGGTGACGGTCTGAATGAGGCGGCCGCTTTCGACGGCGACCGGGTGACCGGTGTTGATCAGTGTGCCCGATGCGAACACAAGGCCGACGTACAGTAGAACGGTCTTGAACAGGCCGGAAACGATGCCGCCGCGCGGCCGCAGGGTGCAGCAGGTGGACGAGGCGAAGCGTGAATTGCAGTACGGACAAATGGTCTGGGACATGACGGGCCTCACAAATGAGA
>CAZCGB010000636.1:0-2264 GCA_964498045.1 uncultured Isosphaeraceae bacterium | reverse complement strand
CAGCGGCAGGCGGGCGCGCTCGGCGATCGTCTGCGCGCGGATGATCTTCTTGCAGGTCATCGGAAAAAACGCGCCGGCTTTCACCGTCGCATCGTTGGCGACGATCATGCACAGCTTGCCCGCGACCTGGCCGATGGTGGTCACAACGCCTGCCGACGGCGCGCCGCCCGCGTCGCTGTACATGTTCCATGCCGCGAACAGGCCGCATTCGAACTGCGAGGTCTTGGGATCGACGAGCAAATCGATGCGCTCGCGGGCAGTCAGGCGGTTGTGCCGATGCTGCCGCTCGGCTCCCTTGGGCCCGCCGCCGGCGCGAATGACTTTCGCCTGCTCGATGTACTCAGCCACGGCGGACTGCAAAGGCGTCTTTGCGTTCGATGAATCTGATGTGGGGGCCGCGACCTTGCTCATAGACCATGAGGATAACGCGCATCGGCATCCCTCGTAGAATCTCCGCATGCCTGACGCATCGCTTCTGGAGATGTTTCCGACACCGGTGGAAACGCCGTTCATCATCGAGCATGTGAACGAGGAGTTCACGTCGGTGTGCCCGAAGACCGGTCATCCGGATTTCGCGCGGGTCATCCTGCGCTATTCACCGGGCAAGACCTGCGTGGAACTCAAGAGCCTGAAGCTGTACCACCAGTCGTTCCGCAACGAAGGCATCTTCTACGAAGCCGTGACCAACCGCATGCGCGACGACCTGGCGCAGGCGATGGCTCCGCGCTGGATGCAGGTCATCACCGAATGGAAAGGCCGCGGCGGCATCCACTCGCGCATCATCGCCGTCAGCGGCGAAGCGCCCGCGGAATGGGCTCGAGGATAGCGCCTGTTCGCACGCGCAACATTCTGCGTCATGCGCATCCTCTTCGCCACATCCAACCCTCATAAGATCGATGAAGTCCGCGCCATCTTTGCGCCGCTCGGCATCGAGGTGGTCGGCCTCGATTCGATCTCACAGCAGCCGCCCGAACCCGTGGAGGACGGCGCGACGTTCGAGGCCAACGCGCGCATCAAGGCCATCGCGTATGCGAAGGCGACAGGCCAGAGGTGCCTCGCAGATGACAGCGGGCTCGAAGTCGACGCCCTCGGCGGCCGGCCCGGCGTGCACTCGGCCCGCTATGCCGGAATCGGCGCCACCCGCGCGGAGCGCGACGCGGCGAACAACGCCAAGTTGTTGAAGGAACTGACCAACGTGCCCGATGAACATCGCGCCGCAAGATTCGTCTGTGCGATGTGCCTGGCTGACCCTTCTGGCAAGGTGCTGGCGGAAGCCCGCGGAGAATTCCCCGGGTTTCTCGCTCGCGAACCGCGCGGCTCCAACGGCTTCGGCTATGACCCGCTCCTGTATCTGGCCGATCTTCAATGCAGCAGTGCGCAACTCTCGAGCGATGACAAGAACGCCCGATCGCATCGCGGTGCGGCGGCGCGACTGATCGCGCAACTTCTGAAACCAACAGCTCGCGCTTGATCCCAGGCGATCGCCGTCCATACTCCATGATCGGTCAAGATTGCGCACGCGCTTGTGTCGCGACGGGTCCGTTGGGGTTCTTGGCTTCACCCGCATCCACTGCGGCGTAGTCGCCCATGACGCGCCGCACCACGGGTCGAAGTTTCTGTTCCAACACGCGATCCCAGCTCATTCGCGCCACCAGAGCCTGGCCGGACTCGACGAGCCTCTGTCGCGCAGCGGCATCGCGCGGCAGTCTTCGCACCAATTCGGCGGCGATGCCCTTGGCCACGTGGCGCTCGATCACATCGCGATCCGCTTGCGTCATCGCCAGCAACTCGCTGACGCTCATCTCCCTGGGCAATTGCGTGAAGTCGGCGATGACAACGTTGTCGAGATCAACACCTCCAAGTCCTTCCGCAGCCTCGCGCACGAACGCCGCGCAGCCGCACACGTTGGAGATGACGCAGATCGCGCCCGCCCCCAGCGGCTCCAGAGGACTGATGCCGAACGGCTCATATGTGGCCATGCCGAACTCAATATCCGATCCGCGCCGAAGATCGCCAAAGTCCATTCCGATCGGCACGCGGTCGCCGATCAACTCCCTTGACCAGCCGAACTGATTCACCAGGACCGCCTGCACATGCGCATGATCGGCATTGAAGCGCTCGGCCATGCCGGCGATGTCGAGTTCCGGGCCGACCAGGTCGGGGTAGCCCGAACGATGATTGCGCGGCCATGCGTATTCCGCCTCCATCTGCCGCACATCCCCTTCCGGGTCTATGGAGGCACCGATCTCGACCTGTCCTTCCTG
>CAZCGB010000635.1:0-2267 GCA_964498045.1 uncultured Isosphaeraceae bacterium | reverse complement strand
AGGGGAAATCTCACGAACGCGCGAGGAGGCTGGAGCGGCGGCAGTGGTCGACATGGTCGTGTCCTTTCAGACTGCTGGAGAGTACGACCCTAGCGCGCCAGCGAGAAGACAGGATTCGGGAATCCAAGCGGACGTCGCTTCCACGATCCCGATGAGCGTTGTTCCGCCAAATCAGGGAAATCGCCGTGTCCCGATCGTGCCAACGCGTCCCGTTAGACTGGTGCGCATGGCGTACACGGTGGACATCAACCCTGACGATCCGAAATCCGTCGAAGCGGCGCTGCGCACCGAGTGGCTGCTGACCAACGGCCTGGGCGGATTCGCCATGGGGACGCTGCTGGGCGTGAACACGCGGCGGTATCACGGTCTGCTCATCGTCGCCGCCAAACCGCCTGTCGGGCGCATCGTGGCGCTGCATTCGATGATTGATCGCTGCACGATCGGCGAGCACACCATCGACTTCGCCACACAGCAGTTCACCGACGATCACGGGCAGCCGCTGCTGCATCCCGAGGGGTTCCGCTGGCTCACGAACGTGGTGGTTGAGCCGCCGCATCGCATCACATGGACGTATCGCGTGCATCAGGCGACGCTGCGCCGCCGCCTCTCGCTGGACGCAGGCCGGCATGCGGCGCGTGTGGAGTATGAGATTGACAACGCGCCCCCGGGCGTGCAGGTGAGCATTCGTCCGCTGATGCCGCTGCGCGACTTTCACGCGCTGGACCACGAGGGCCAGGGCCACGCGGTATTGACGAGCGCAACCGCCGACGAGGCGATCGTGCAGCGTGATGGCGTGCGCGTGAAGCTTGCCGGCCGCACGATGCGCGGCGATCCGCAGTGGTGGCGCGGCTTCGCGTATCAGGTCGATCGCGAACGCGGCCAGGATTGGCGCGAGGATCTCTGGTCGCCCGGCGTGTATGAGGGCGAGGCCGCGACGCACGTGAGCGCCAGCGCGACGATCACCTGCGAACTGCTGGATGCGCCGACGCCAAGGCAGACAGCCGTCACGAAGGCGAAGGAGAACGGCGTGGCGAGTGCGCCGACGCCGATGTCATCGTCGCAGCGTGCGATCACCGTCGCGGCAAAGGCGTTTGTCGTCGCCCGCGACTCGGCGAAGGATGGATGGTCAGCGTCGATCATCGCCGGGTATCCGTGGTTCGGCGACTGGGGACGCGACACGATGATCGTCCTGCCGGGGCTGATGCTGTGCACCGGCCGCATGGACGAGGCCCGTGCCGCGCTGCAGTGTTTCGCGCGGCACTTGCGCAACGGCCTGATCCCCAACCTCTTCGATGACTACGGCGGCGCGGCGCATTACAACACCGTCGACGCGAGCCTGTGGTTCGTGCATGCTGTCCACGCCCTCACGAAGGCAGACGGGCCTCAGCCCGTCAGCCCCGAACTCGTTCGCGCATGCCGCGCCATCGTGAACGCGTATCGAAAGGGAACCGACTTCAACATCCACATGGACGCCGACGGTTTGATCGTCGCCGGCGATGAGTCGACGCAACTGACGTGGATGGACGCGGCCCGCGACGGCGTGGTCTTCACGCCGCGCTGCGGCAAGGCGGTGGAGATCAACGCCTTGTGGCACAACGCACTCATCGCCTTTTCGGAATTGACCGACGACGCGAGTGAGCGCAACGAACTGATCATGCTGGCGCGGCAGGTCGCTGCTTCGTTCCGCAGCGCGTTCTGGTGGGAGCAGAGGCAGTGCCTGCATGATTGCCTTGCGCCGATGAAGCGCGACGAGGCAAGCGTGAATCGGGCGCCTTCCGCAGAATCGTTCGTCGCTGATGATCGGCTGCGCCCCAATCAGATCTTCGCAGCCAGCCTGCCCTTCTCGCCGCTGAACGACGTGCAGCAGCGCGCGGTGGTGAAGATCGTGGGCGAGCGGCTGCTCACGCCGTTCGGCCTTCGCACGCTCGATCGCGACGATCCGAAGTACAAGCCGCGATACGAAGGCAGTCTTTTCGAACGCGATGCGGCGTATCACCAGGGCACGGTGTGGCCGTGGCTGATCGGGCCGTATTGCGAGGCGTTGCTTCGCGTGGAGAAGTTCAGCGACGAAGCGAAGCAGCGCGTGCGCGGCATCCTGCAGCCGCTGCTGGATGAGATGAGCAGTGCCGCAGGAGGACGATGTCTCGGCCAGATCGCCGAGGTGTACGACGCCGAGCCGCCGCAGCGGCCATCGGGCTGCCCCGCGCAGGCGTGGAGCGTCGCGGAGGTGCTGCGCGTGCTGACGCTGGTTGCGAATTGAACCACAG
>CAZCGB010000634.1:0-2269 GCA_964498045.1 uncultured Isosphaeraceae bacterium | reverse complement strand
CGGTGTTCTTCGGCGGCGGCATGGAAGTTGCGCCCTATCGGCTCATTGAACTGCCGGATGGGACTCTCATGATCGGCGGCACGTTCTCGATTTCCAACGGCCGCGTTTCTGGATACCTCGCGCGATATTCATTCGAATGCTGCTCAGCCAATCTTGATACCACTGGCAGCAGCGCGACCGTCGTCGATCATCGCGACTTGCTGGCGGTCATCAACGCTTGGGGACCTTGCCCGCAACCATGTCCGCCTTCATGTTTTGCCGACATTTCACAGATGCCAGGAAGCAGTTGTCGCGTCGATGTCGCCGACCTCCTCGCGGTGATTGCGAGTTGGGGTGTGTGCCCGTAGGCAGCCGTGGCGACGCCGCCGCTCCCATCGTGTGGCTACGGGCACGGAATGCGGTGCAATGGCCCAACCTTTTCGGGTTTTTCCGCGTATCTATAAAGAGAACTGGCCGGAGCGCGAATTGGGGGTATTCTTGGGGTCCGGGAAGCCGTTCGCGCCGATCGGCCGGACAACAGGCTTCGAACTGCTTCGGCCCCGAATCCTGGGCTCGGAGGCATCTAAACATGCGATCGACTGGACGCGAAATGACACGACATCCATTACAAGCCCATGCGCGCGGCTTCACGCTGCCGGAACTGCTCGTGGTCACCGGCATCATCGCGCTGTTGGTGGGCATCATCGTCGCGGGGCTTTCCGGCGCGAAGCAGACCGCCAACATGGCCAAGGCCCAGACGCGGATGAAGGACATCGCCACGTACATGCGCGATTACTCTGCGGAGAATCGCGAGTACATCGTTCCCAGCCAGTTCGACTACACGCCGTCGGCGGCGAATTTCGCGGTCAAGGTCCGTTCGGACGCCGACCTGCCCGCGGCTGAGCGCTACCACGGCACATGGTCCGACATCCTTTGGACGCAGAACAACCTGGGCAAGAAGGTGGTGAACTCCACTGCCTCCGGCGCGACCAACGGCGACAAGTACCAGTTTGATTCGCCCGACAAGGACTTGTACATGACCGACGACGCGGAATGGAGCCCGTTCCGGTCCTCGGAGTCGAATTCGCATGATTACGGCGCAGGCGATGGCGTCGCGACGCCGTTTGGGGCTGGCGCGCTGGAAGGCGGTTACGCCGGGTATTTCGCGGCGAACAACTTCTTCAACACTGATCCGGCCGCAGCCACATGGCCTGGCGCGGCAGCTCCGCAGTGGTATGTCACCGGACAGATCAAGGACCCTGCCAAGAGCATGTATCTGGTCGATTCGGTGGCAGGCGAGACCATCAATCCCGATCCATCTGTGAACGGCCCTTGGGACAATCCCGCCTACACCTTTACACCCGACGGCAGCGCAGGGGCACCCGGCACGGCTGCGCCGAACCTGCAGGTCGATTTCCGCTACAACGGCATGTGCCTGATGCTCATGCTCGATGGGCATGTGTCAGCCGAGGGGCCATGGCGCGACTTGGACGAATTGGAGGGTCGGAGTGTCTCGGCGACGAACAAGATCGTCCGGGCAAAGGTGCGAGATCTGGACAAGCGTTAACGGTCAATTCGCCCTGATGAGCGGTTTCGACCTGCCTTTCCGGCCGCGGTGACAGCCACGTAGCGGCTGCCGGAGGCTGCTTTGATTCGTTGTGCACACGCCACTTGTCATGGCGTTTGAAGTGGCTACACTTTCCGCTGAATAGCCGTCCCGTGTGGGACGGTTTTTCTTCGGACAGCCCAAGCCTGAACTTGTCGGGCGGGAAAATTCGCCACCCTAGCTCAGTGGTAGAGCACACCCTTGGTAAGGGTGAGGTCGAGGGTTCAATCCCCTTGGGTGGCTGTCGAAGCCCGCGTGTGCGGGCGAAATCAGAACGGTCGATCGGAAGCGGAACGTCCGCTCCCGCGCGATTTCCTCATTCAGTCACAAGCCGGCTGCGCATGCCGGCGTCACTCGCTCGATTCAGTTGGAGAACTCACATGGCCAAGGGTGTCTTTGAACGTACCAAGCCGCACGTGAACGTCGGCACGATCGGTCACGTTGACCACGGCAAGACCACGCTCACCGCCGCCATCACTGCGGTGCAGGCGGCCAAGGGTCTCGCCACTTACAAGGCGTACGACGAAGTCGCGAAGGCTTCCGAGTCCGACGGTCGACGCGATCCCACCAAGATCCTCACCATCGCGACCTCGCACGTCGAATACGAATCCGCGACGCGCCACTACGCGCACGTCGACTGCCCCGGCCACGCCGACTACGTCAAGAACATGATCACGGGCGCCG
>CAZCGB010000633.1:0-2269 GCA_964498045.1 uncultured Isosphaeraceae bacterium | reverse complement strand
GTCGTCGCTGGCGAGGTTCAGGGCGAATGATTGCAGCGACGCGCTCTTCCCCTGCAACGCCAGAGGCAGCGGCAGGCCGGCCGCCTGCACATCCAGTTTCGCAGCCGCGCCGCGCAGGGTGATTGAACCGTCCTGCGCGAAGACGTTGTCAGCCTGGCCGGTGATGTCGATCGCGCCCCCCACGCCAGCCGAGCCGTTCTTGCCGCCAATGCTCGTTGCCGTCTTGCCGTGCAGGTCGATCGTGATGGGTTGTTCGGGGTCGACGTACGCGAGCTTGCCCTTGAGATCATCGATTCTGAGCGATTGCGCGTTCTTCAGATCATCCAGTGTGACGTCCAAACCGGAGATGTTCACGACCGCTCGCGGCATCGCGTCGCGCATCGGCTTCTTCGGCTTGTTTGACGGGGGTTTCGGGGTCTTCGTCTTGTCCGGCGCGCTCTTGATCAGTTCACCGAAGGAGATCGAGCCGTCTTCGCGCAGCCGGCCAGCGACGGAGCCGGAGATGGTCACATCGATCGGCGTCGAGGCACCCGCACTTCCCGTCGCCAGCGACAGCAGGCCGTTGTTGACGGTGATGGAGACGTTGGCGGCTTCCTTGCCCGCGGAATCGACAATGCGCACCCCGTCGATTTTCTGCCCGCTGAACCAGCCCAGGCTCATGGACTTGATCTCCAGCGTCCCGTTGATGCTGGACGCCGCGGCGTTGCGGATCAGACCTTGACCGACACCGAGCGAGATCAACGTCGGCGCGAGCGCGATGAGGACAAGCAGCAGCAGCACGAGGCCGCCGACGATCAGCAGCACCCGTCGCCCGCGTCGGCTTCGCTTCGGTTGAACAGCGGAGTTTGAATCGGCCATGCGGGAAGTTTAGACCCGGACATGGTGATCAAAGTCAGGCACGATCCTCATACGGATTTCACGGCCCGTGTTCGGCGTCCGCGTCGTCAAGATCAGCGCCGGCAAGAAGGTCGCGGTGTCGAGCTGTGTTAGCCACAGCCCCATTGGGTGATGACCAAGAGCAGATCGGCGACATTGACCAAGCCGTCGTGCGTCACGTCGCCGGCACATGGGGTGGCGGCGCACGGCCCCCATTGCGCGATGATCGCAAGCAGGTCCTGGACGCCGACACACGCGTTGCCATCGACGTCGCCTTGCGGGGGCAAAGTTCCGCGGATGAAGGCCCAGGCGTTCAGCGGAGGTTCGACGTAAGACGCTTTGAATACGAATGAACCATCGTTGGCGAGATTCCTGGAGTGTCCCGCGGAACTGCCGTTGCGCGTCGGCAGGTCAGCGGTGGCAATCGGATGCGGAACGCCGTCGATGACGGCCGAGGCGTTGTCGCTGGCGATGTAGAACAAGCCGTAGTTCTCGCGCCAGCCGTAGACGCCAAAATCCCATGCTAGAACGACGTCACCGGCATCATTGACGGCCGTCACGTAGCCGCCGGTGACCGGCGGATCAAAGAATGTCGGTGGGAACGTGCCCATCGCCGGAGTATCGGTGCGAACAACGGTCTTGAGCCCGTTGGGTGTGACGAGGTAGAAGGCTTCATCGATGCCCGCTGAGCCCGTGCTCCTGCCGACCAGGAGGATCTTGCCGTTTGGACTGATGGCTTTGACCGCGAGCAGCGACCAAACGAGTCCTTGCGTGCCCTGCGGCGCATCGCCCTCGCGGGCAATCAGCGTCCAGTTGTTGTCATGCCATGCCAGAACCACGCCGTCGTTGGCTGTGGTCACGCCCGAACCCGCGATGGTCCCGTTGATCGCCAGCGTGCCATTCAATGAAACCATGGCCACTGACGCTGACGCCAGGCTGGTACCGGCCGGAAGCACCGACAGAGACTGGCCCGGCAGCGCGATCGCCAGCGGCGTTGATTGATTGGCCGGCACGCGCCACACACTGCTTGGATTCCCCGCGGTATTCAGTCCTGCCGCAAAGTACAACGTCCCGGCGGCGTCGAAATCGTAACCTCCGCCCGACGTACGGAATGTCAAACCGGTCAGCGGAGCGGGATCGCCCTCGCGAACCATCAATTCAAGCGATCCCGCCTGCCAGCGCCACAGCGCGCTGTTATTCGTTGATGTCACTCCTGAACCGGCCAGATCCATGCGCAGAGCCACGCTTCCGGTTTCGCCGATCACCGGCTGCACGATGTTGTTCGAAGTGACAAGCGTGACGTCTGGAATGCCCGGGGCTGCGAGTTGCCCTCGGGCAATGAATGTCAGGCCGCTCGTCGAAGCCATCCAAATGCCCGTGCGGTTCTCGAACT
>CAZCGB010000632.1:0-2271 GCA_964498045.1 uncultured Isosphaeraceae bacterium | reverse complement strand
GATCGCGCCAGCCACCGCGCCGCAGGGCAGCCGCAGCGCGCGCAACGCCTTGCGGTTGCCCATGCCTTTCACCGTTGTGAACAACTCGAAGAACGCGCGATCTTCAGGTGCGGCAAAGCCGATCAATCGCGGAACGAACGGCCCGGTCGGCCCCTGGGCTTCAAGGTAATGCAGCGTGTGAAACGTGATGGTCTTCCCCACGCACACCGCCAGCCGCTGCTGATCGAAGCCGGGCACCAGCAGTTCATAGGTGATGCCTCCCGCGCAGGCCAGCGAGGCGCGCCCGTCGGTCAAATCCACCAACTCGCCTTCGATGCGGCTGATCATGCGACACAGTGTAATGAACGCCGCCGCCTGCGGCATCGGGACAAGGCGCTCGGGCGCGAAGCCGCATGCGGCGAACGCGAATCACCATTGCAGCGCGGGCCGGTTGTGCGGGGGCATCTGTTCGTCGTTCACCGGCCAGCGGCTGATCTCCGCAATGCGGCGCCGCAATTCGCTGGTGATCACGTGCCCGTCGCGTTCGCCCTTGAAGTCGATCAGGTCGGCGAAGACCACCTTGGCCTCGCTGGGGGCGGTGAGCGATTCCATCATCGAATTCGTCTTTGGAGTGCCGCTGATCCAAACAAGCAGCACACGGGCCTTCGCGCGAGCGACGATGAGGCCGACACCCATGTAAAACGGCCGAATCTCCTCCGGCGGCTGCACGATGCGGCCCTCGGGGAAGATGCCGATGATTCCGCCCGCCTGCACGTGACGAATAGCCACCCGCGCAGGACCGGCGTCGCGGCCGTCGCGATCGACCGGGATTGTTCGCTGATGCCGCCACAACCAATCCAGCTTGTGGGTCATCATCTCGCTCGCCATCATCCAGCGAATGTGGAAGCGACACCCGGCCTGAATCAGCAATGGATCAACGGCCCCGGTGTGATTTGAGACAACAATCAGCGGGCCTGGGTTGGCCAGTCGCCGGAATTCTTCGAGCCCCTCATAGCGCACCCGGTGAATCAAGCGGGTGTAGACGTGCAGTCCGCGCCACAACAGGCCTGTGATCACGTTGTCGCCGGGGGCGTCCGTGAGCCACGGAAGCACCAGCGCGTAGAACAGGCCGACCATGATCAGCCAGCCCGCCGCCACGCACGTGATGATCCATGGCCAGGTCATCGGAAGTGTTTACTAACTTACGATCCTACTCGCACAATCGTTTGGCTGCCAGGAAAAAGGGGGCGAGTGACCCCTGAAATAGCGAAAGCCGCAAAAGGCGGCTTGAAGTCGATGCGGATCATCCAGCAGGCGAAGGGCGGGAGCATACACCATCACGGTCGAAGTTCGCCAGTTTGACGACTTTCGGCCAACGTTCGAGCGAGGCAACGCGCGCGACGGCACGACGAACCGCGATCAATTGGCCGATTCAGCGCGTTTGAGCCCCAGACCAACTTCCGATATCCTTGAGCGGATTTTGCGCGCAGGACACCGGTCCACGGTTGCGGCACCCACGAACCGCCGCCGCTCGCCCTCGGATCGACATGCGCGCCACGTTCCCTCATGCCGCGCCGAAACGACATCCGCACCATCCTCATCATCGGTTCAGGCCCGATCGTCATCGGCCAGGGGTGCGAATTTGACTATTCCGGAACGCAGGCCTGCAAGGCCCTGCGCGAAGAGGGCTACCGCGTGGTGCTGGTCAACAGCAATCCTGCGACGATCATGACCGATCCGGCGTTTTCGGATCGCACCTATATCGAGCCCATCACCCCCGAAGCCGTCCGCAAGATCATCATCCGCGAAAAGGAACTGGGCAAACCCATCGACGCGCTGCTGCCGACGCTGGGAGGTCAGACCGCGCTGAACTGCGCCTGCGCCCTGCATGACGCCGGCACGCTCCGCGAGTTCGGCATCGAGATGATCGGCGCCAGCCGCGAAGCGATTTCCCGCGCTGAAGATCGTGAGGCGTTCCGGCACGTCGTTGAGTCCTGCGGCCTCAAGCAGGCCAAGGCCAAGACCGTCACGACTCTGGAAGATGCCAACGCGTTCGTCGCCGAGATCGGCCTGCCCGCCATTATCCGCGCGGCGTTCACTCTGGGCGGAACCGGCTCGGGCATCGCCTACAACAAGGCTGAATTCGAAGACATCGTGCGCAAGGGGCTCGACGCCTCAATGATCGGTCAGGTGCAGATCGACCAGAGCGTTCTGGGATGGAAGGAATACGAACTCGAAGTCATGCGCGACAAGGCCGACAACTGCATCGTCGTCTGCGGCATCGAGAACATC
>CAZCGB010000631.1:0-2284 GCA_964498045.1 uncultured Isosphaeraceae bacterium | reverse complement strand
GGCACATGACCGTGCCGCGCGACATGAGGTCGCGAAGGCGGCGGCCGGGATGAGCGGATGGTGATTCGGGCATCGCGGGGATGGTATGGGGATCGCATGAAGTGCGCGTGCCCCGGGCACGACTCTGCAAAAAGAGCCTCCGGCCCCGTCGCTGATGCAACTGGGCCGGAGGCGTCAAATCACAGATTCTGAACCGAAGCGTTCAGTCCGACTGAACCGGACCGGTCTTTGCTGCTTCGGGAGCTGCGTGGGCTTCAGGGACCTCCGGCGGGTTCGGCAGACCATCGATTTCACCCGGATCGGGCAGCGCGTCGGGCGAACGAATGTCCCGCGCGTTCACGATCGTCACGATCACGCGTTCCTGCGGCTCGCCATCGCCTCCCATGGCGTCGATGCGCAGAACGCCGCCGAGCCCGTTTCGTTCGAGCACTTCACGCAACATGGGTGACAGGGTGTTCGCGGCTTCAACAGGACCTGGCGGAAGCAGCTTGCGCACTTCCGCTTCGACGTTGTCATTCGCGTCGAGATTCCAGCCGCGCGCCTTGTACGCGTCGATGGCCGCCTGCACCACGGCTTCAACCTTCGGATCGGCCTTGGCCGGGTGATCGTTGATGAGCAGGTATGGCAACTGGGGCGCCGGGCCGGCGGGCACGATGGTCTGCACAGAGAGGCGGCGACGGGACGAGGCGTCTTCGCGCGTCGAGCGCACCATCTGCTCGCTGACATCCTTCACCGGACGCCTGGCGTCGCCCTTGATCGTCACGTGCAGAATCCCGTACGCGTTGCGTACCTGCATGATGTCTTCCAGCTGCTTGTCCGCCGGTCCATCCTGATCCTTCCACCATTGATTGATCAGCATGCGCAAGTTGGCGTCGTCAGCCAGGTCAGTGATGACGTCGTAATTGTCGGCCCGACGCTCGTCGATGATGCGGTCGATGCGCTGCTTCACCGTGGGGTTGCTCATGTCCGCGCCATCAACCACAAGCAGGAGCGGCAGCATTGATTGGCTGGACGTGACGGTCGTGGTGCTGTTGCCGTTAACGGTTGTGCGCGTGTACTTCGGCGACATTGCGCGCAGGGAGGAGAAGCCGACCACCAATCCACCGACAATCAGCACGAGCGTGACAAAACCCAGCGCAAAGAGCCACGGTGACGCGGAGGGATGGCGAGCGACCGCGACGCGGCTGCGATGAGCCGCGGCGCGAGAGCGCATTTCGCGAGCACGCTCGCGTGCGGCCTTGATCTGTTCCTTCGCCGCCTTGCGCGCGCTCATCGTGCCGTTGCGAACCTGCTCGCGCCAGTTGTCCGCCTGTCCGCGGAATGCCACGGCCTGCTTGCGGAAGGCCCGCGCTTCGGGATCGCTCGCGCTCGCAAATCCTGCCGCGGCGGGTGTTGCGCCGTCTTCCACGCGATACGCGCCGGTCCACCAGTTGGTGACGACGATTCGCGGTGACTGCATCGAGCTCGCCACGCCGGGATTGGATCCTGATGCGTTCGCGGCGGCTGCGCCGGCGCCCGCACCAGCTGCGCCCGCGTTCGCGCCCGCTGCGCCGAACGCCGCGCCCACGGCTGAGACCGCCGAGGCCACGGCGGCTCCGGCGGCGCTGACCGCCGCCGCAACGTGATCCTTCACGGCCGGTTCGGCTGCGGGGGTCGCAGCGCCGCCCATCGACGGCAACTCCGCCGGCTTGACCGCGAACGGGTCGCGGGCCTGCAGCACATAGTCCACATCGCCCAGCATGTCGTCAGCCGTGGCGTAGCGCTGGTGATATTCGGTCATCGCGCGGCGGACGATCCAGCGCAGCGCATCCGGGCTGGGCTGCGTGACGCGGCTCAACCCGCCATGCGCGGGGAAGGTGTTCTCGATCATGAAATACAGAACCGCGCCGACGGCGTAGATGTCGAACTTCGCGCCATCGACCTGATGCACCTTCACGCCACGCAACGCCTGGCGCACCATTTCTGGATCGCGGAAGTATTCGGTGCCGTGCGTGGTGAGCGTCATGGCCGAGCGCAACGGCGTGACCAGGCCGAGATCGACCAAGTGCGCGCGGCCGTCGTGCACGATCACGTTCTCAGGCTTGACGTCTTTGTGCCAGAGCCCGCCCTTGTGATACGCGCTGAGCGTCGAGAGCAGATCGCGCGTGTACAACATGACATCGTGCAGGCGGCGGCGATCGAGCCCGCGGCTGCCGCACTCGGCGTGGAATTGCCGCGTGAGCACGCCCAGGTGCTCGCCGGGATGGTACGGCATCACATAGAAGAATCGATGATCGTCCATGCC
>CAZCGB010000630.1:0-2286 GCA_964498045.1 uncultured Isosphaeraceae bacterium | reverse complement strand
TTCCGGAATCAGGGGCGACTCAAGCCGGCCTCCCATCCAGTGACCGCTGATCGCAAGGCGCGGCTTGTCACCCGCGAACACCCATTCGCCATCCAGATCGATGGTTCCACTCTGCGGAGCGGCGAGGCTCGTCATTTCCAGCTTGACGATCTCAAAACGAACTGCCCGTCCATCAATGTGCGCCTGGCCCTGCACGCCATGGAGCATCGTCCGTTCGTTGCCCAGCAGCACGCTGACATCGCGCGGCCGCAACTTGAGTAATCCTGATTCGCCGGGCGGCGCATCGCTCTGCCACACGACTTCCGCATCCATGCGACCCTCGGGCTTGAACTTCTCCCACAGGTCTTCCGCGGCTTTCGCATTCTTGGCGGAAATCATACTCAGCGCGGTGCGATCGATCGGCGCATTCTCGAGCGTGACCGAGACGCTGTCGGCCCCGCCTCCGACTTCAATGCTGCGGAAATCGATGACGCCGTTGATGGTGGCCAGCATTTCGCCACTGGTTCCGGTGACGCTGGTCCAGGATACGCCCGATCGCTGCACACGCACGCCGCCTTTCAGATCGAAAAGCGTCAGGCCCGGCGGCCACGGGTTGTCACGCGCGCCGATCGCCTGCGAGAGCAATGCGTTCGGCGCGGCGGTCCCGCCGTCAAGCGCGATGTTGAAGTCCCAGTCGAACTTGCCATCCTCGTGGGTAAAGATGCGCCCTCGATAGTCGAACGCACCGTCCAATCCAACGCCCTGCACAATACGCCCGGCCTTGGAGTTCGTCACGCCCGGCCATTGTTCGGCCAATCGCGGCGTGCGTTCCAATTCCGACTTGCCGCAGGGAATCGCAGCGTACACCACGGGATTCGCCGGATCGTCGTCGACGACGAACGTCAGGTCGGGCTGAATCTTGCGGCCGGTTTCCGTGCGCGGAAACCCAACTGTGCCCGTGACGGAACCCGCGCCACCTGCGGGCGTGACGAAGTGAATGCCTGCGGGATCGCTGCTTGTGTCGATCACGACGCGATCCGGCTCCCAGATCAACCGCCCGCTGCCGCGCAACGGATAGGGAAAACGATTGAAGATCAGTCCTGCGTTCTTGACGTCCACGGTGCCGCGCAATTCCGTCGGCTGCAGCGGCCCCGGCGCGCGATCAAGCGTCATGCGAATGTCGCCGACGCCGCCGGTCACAAACGGCCCGGCCTTGATTGATCGCTCAAGGGCGGCGATCTCCCGCTCCATTCTCGACATGGCGATCGGATCGGCGTCTGCGCCACGGCGCAACTGCGACAGAGCCAGGGCCGATGCGTCGCGTTGTTTCGCCTGGGCATCGAGCATGGATTGATCGGGGAGCATGCCGCCCCGCGCCATGCGTTCCGCGCTAGTCTTGTTGAACACCGCGTCAAACGCTTCCAGCTCCTTGGTCTTGAGCGCTGCCCGAAAACGGTCGTCCAGCGGCACATTCAATCCGGTGAGCTCAAGATGAAACCTGGAATCCTTGTCCGGCAACTCGATGTATCCGGTGACGCGAAACGTCGAGCCCTCCGAACCGCGCGCCTGCAGGTACTCAACGTTGACGCGCTCGTCGGTGAACTGCAGATACGCGTCCACGTCCTCCATCTTGTATGGGAACTTGTGGTAACTGCCCGTGGCGTCATTGATGTACGCCTGGCCCGAGACCTGCAGGGGAGAAGCATGCTTGACGCCTGCATCATCGGGGGCGGGATCGTTGCGCTTGACGGTGACTGTCGTGCTCAACACCCAGTTGGTGGTCTGAAACTTCGAAAGCGCGCGTGCGACGATCGACGGCAGGCCCACCGCCTGGGCCTGGCCCTCGTCGGTCTTCGCCAGGCTGAAATTGTCAAGCCGCGCGGTGAGTTCGAACGCGGACGTCGTCAGCGCATCCTCCATCCACCGTTCTGGATCGTCCCAATTGATGGGAGGCAGGCGAGGCACGCTTAATGAGATTTCATATGGCACGCCAACCATTTCCTGCGCAGGCGCCGTTGCGGCTGAATCACGTGGCGGCGCGCTGACCAGTTCGCCGCGAAGCTCATCAAGCACGAGCGAATCAGTTCCCACACGGATGACGCCGCTGTGCACATACATGCGTGGCCGATTGGCCGTTTCCTCCACCGCGCCGTTGCGGTACACCGCCCATACATCGCCCAGGTCCACCGGCATCGTCATGGCGATGTTCTTCACGCTGAAGCGCACCGTCAGGGGCTGATCGGGAGTCCAGTCGAGCATCACGCCGTCGACGCGGCCTTCCAGATCCATCCGATTCCACCACAGCCG
>CAZCGB010000629.1:0-2288 GCA_964498045.1 uncultured Isosphaeraceae bacterium | reverse complement strand
AGTCTCGCGGTCTTTGGTGTGGGGGGGGGCGCCGACGGATTTCTCGAGTTTCACGTCGCGGCCGGACGGGCCGAGAGTGACCTTGACAGCGCGGGCGAGCTTCTTGATGCCGTTGAGCATGCGCTCGCGGGCGTCGACGTCATAAGCGATTTGTTTGGCGGGCATTGTGGGATTTCCTCGATCGTTGTTTGATTCGTGAAGGGAGGTCGTCGTCGCAGGCGTCGCGAGGGCGAATCCTGATGTGTCAGTTACGTGATCGAAAGCCACGCGACGTGCGAGGCTTCGATGATGAAGACGCTGCGGCCGTCGGTGACTTTCACCAGATGGTCCGCTTCGTCAGGAATGAGCATGGCGTTCTTGACATCCAGCGCGGCCGTTGAGTGCGCCGTCGTATGCACGTGCGCGAAGACGATGCCCAGACGGCGTTCGCCGTTGAGTTCGCGCAGGGCTTGTCGCAGTTGATCGGCAGTCATGCGTCAAAGATCCATCCGCGCCTGGTAGCACGCGGAGACGTGGCTGGCGTCGAGCCAGATGTAGTTCTGCTTGGTGGTGATCTTCAGGCCGTGCGAGGAGTGCAATTCCTCGACATCGACGACGTTGCGCAGTTCCACCGGCTGGCTCTCGCCGAGCATGAGCAGGTCAAGTTCCTTGTCGGTGCCCTTCATGTCGTGAAGGATGCGTAGAAGCGGTCCGCGTTCCATGTGATTCCTTGTTAAGGGCGGAAGGGTAGGCGGGGCCGATTCAGTCCTTCTCGATCACGCCGAGGATGTCGTCTTCGGTCATGATGAGGTACTCCTCGCCGTCGAGTTTGATCTCGGTGCCGGAGTAGGAGGTGAAGATGATGCGGTCGCCCTTCTTGACGGAGAATGGCATGTACTTGCCGGTGTCCTTGTTGAGCAGGCCCTGGCCGAGGGCGATGACCTTGCCCTCCTTGGGCTTGTCCTTGGCGGACTCGGGCAGGAAGATGCCGGAGTCGGTCTTGGTCTGGGCTTCCGCGCGCTTGATGATGATCTTGTCACCGAGTGGTCGAACGTTCATTTCTTCTGAATCTCCGAAAGGGGCTGGGGGGGCTTTGAGGCTTGGGACTTGCTAAGTCTGGGACGGCTGACCTTCGAATTGAGATTTGAGATCGTCAATCGTCAGATGATTCGATAGCTGACGACAGATCGCTGATGGCTTCTGTCACACCGGCCATGCGTCCGCGTAGTGCCTTCGCACGATGCGGCGCATGACTTCGAGCATCGCTTCCAGCGGCACCGGACGATCGAGCACCGCGAACGCGCCTTCACGCAGCGCGTCAGCGAGCGTTCTCGCGCTTTCTCGCGCCGCGGCTGGAGGCGGACGGACGACGACAGTCGGCGGCGGAGCATCGAGCCTCCGCAGCAATTGCAAAAGCCGCGGCCCCGCGCTGGCGAGCGCGAGGCGGGCGGCTTCATTCGACTGCCCCGCATCCGGCGCAACACAAGGCTTGTGCATCGGGATCGAAAGATCAACCACCGCGATATGCACCCGGATCGTGCGGATGACTTCGGTCGCCTCCTCGCCCGATGAGACCGTGATGCTGCGAATGCCCAGCGGCGCAAGCAAGTGCGGCAACTGCTCGAAGGCCGGCTCGTACCGCCAGTGAGCCGACGACAGCAGCAGGTTAAGCCGCGGAGCAGCTGCCTGTTCACTCGCCCCACGTGACATCGCCGGCTGATTGGCCGATGTTTGGGAGACGGGGTGATTGGGGCGCAGCATCATCGCGGTGACTCAAATAGGGCAACGGCCATGCCGAAGCCTGGGAATGGTCGATCGCCACAAGTTCATGAATGGCAATTGTTTATGGCAAGTCAGGCGTACGATGGCCTCCTTGTTCTGCTGTCAGTGGCGCGGCGTTTGCGTCTCGCGCCTGCCAAATTGGCGGCGGCCGCCGTACGGCCGCGCAGCGATGAAAAAGCACAATGGCGGCGTCGCTACACTCACGCCCCATGTCATCCGCCACACCCGCGCTCGCATCAACCGCTCCCGTCATTCGCATCGCCGACGCCCTCGCAGGCAACGTCGCGGTGAACTCCGCCGTCACCATTCGCGGATGGGTGCGCACGCGGCGCGATTCCAAGGCCGGCCTGTCCTTCGTCAACGTCAGCGACGGCTCGTGCTTCAGTCCGATCCAGGTCGTGGCGAATGGTGATCTCGCGAACTACCAGAGCGAGATCATCAAACTCAACACCGGCTGCTCGGTGATCGTCGAAGGCACGCTCGTCGCATCGCAAGGCAAGGGCCAGAGCGTCGAGGTGCAGGCGACC
>CAZCGB010000628.1:0-2296 GCA_964498045.1 uncultured Isosphaeraceae bacterium | reverse complement strand
GAACATCGCGCTGGTGAACGAACTCAAGGTCGTGCTCACCGAGATGGGCATCGACATCTGGGAAGTCATCGAGGCCGCTTCGACCAAGCCCTTCGGCTTCATGCCGTTCTACCCCGGCCCGGGACTCGGCGGGCATTGCATTCCCATTGATCCGTTCTACCTGACTTGGAAAGCCAAGGAATACGGCCGGTACACCAAGTTCATCGAGCTCGCGGGCGAGATCAACAAGCACATGCCCGAGTACGTGGTCGAGCGGCTGGTCAACGCCCTCAACGACGAATCGAAAGCCATCCGCGGCGCGAAGATCCTGGTCATGGGCATCGCGTACAAGCCCAACGTCGACGACATCCGGGAATCGCCCGCGGCAGAAGTGATCGAACTGCTGGGCAAGCACGGAGCCGACGTGCGCTACCACGATCCGCACTGCCCGGTGTTCCCGAAGATGCGGCATTACAAGATCGAACTGCAGAGCCAGCCGCTGACGGAAGCGAACGTGCGCGAGGCCGACGCGGTGGTGATCGTGACCAATCACGACGCGGTGGATTACGCGATGCTCGGCCGCTGCGCGAAGTTGATCGTGGATTCTCGCAACGGCATGGCGAACGTGAATCAGTCGAAGATCACGGCGCGTGTGGTGAAGGCCTGATGCGCATGGCAAAGCCCACGGATGGCCATCCGTGGGCTTTGAAATCAATGATCACAGCGGTCATTCCGTCGTCTGATTCAACGCCGTCGCGCCCGTCTTGTTCACGCTGTTGAACAACTGCAGAGTGGCGCCCGCGCTGGATTGCGCCGGAATGCGCACGATGAAGTGGCCGTTGGCCGTGTTGTACCAGGCGCTCTTGGCGCCGGCGATCTTCGGGTCAAACGTCTTGGTCGCCGGATACACGATGTCGGTCGCCAGATTCACCACTTCCACCTGGATCGGTGTGCCGTTCCAGGAGTGCTCGGGCAGGTGGCTCATCTTGAACCATGCGCTGTCAATCGACAGCGGGTAGCCCTGCGTCGAAAGCGGCACATCGCGCACGCCGGCGTGATGAATGATCATGCTCTTGACCTGGGCCGCGTTGGAGGCCATCGCCTCGGTCCGGGCCATGTCGCTGGTCGTGCCGAACATGGGGATGAGGATCGCCGCCAGAATCGCGAGCATGGCGACCACGATCATCAACTCGACGAGTGTCATGCCATGGGCTGATCGTCGATGCGCATTGAAGGGGTTGGGCATGGCGGACAACTCCACGGGCGGGATGCAGTCGGGCGAGGACCGTGCAGAAATCATCGGCTGGGGCAAGGGGCGGCGTTGAGCCGATAATGCGATCGATGCCGCGATCCCATCCCAATTCGTCGGAAGAACCGGATGAGTCCGCGCCGACGGACGCGAATTCGGATTCCGCGAAGGCATTCGCCGCACCATCCGCCGCGTCGCTGGTGCTGATCGTGACCGGCTCAACCATGATGGCCGAGATGCGCGACCGACCGCTTGCGTACCGGCTTCGCGAGCGCATGCTGACGTGGCTGGATGCGCGGGATTGCGCAGAGCATGGACGGGCCGGCATCGAGGACGGGACGCCCCGCATCGAACCCGTCGTATGCAGCGACCTGTGGTATCTGAACGCCAAGGAACTTGAGGAGCGGCCGGCCATCGCCATCGGCGAACCGAGCACCAACGCCGCGACCGCAGTGATCTCCAGCCGGCTGCCCACGGCGTTCGTCATCGAGCGCAGCCTTCGCGTGCATCTTGATCCGGAGTTCATCGACCTGCGAGCGGCTCTGTGGGGCGCGAATCCCTCGGCTACGGCCGCTGCGATCGACCTCTTCGCCGAGCGGTACATGGACGAGTTCCTCGGCGCGGCATAAGCCAAAGTCGAAAGTCGATAGTCGAAACGCAGTCGGGGCGTCGCTCACCCGGCCAAGACCCTGCTTTTTCGTCTTTCGACGTTTCGAATTTTTGACTTTTCGCCGTTCTGTCGTATGGTTGGGGCGTCAGCGGATGAGCGTGACGGAACCACCGGCACTCGCCGGTTATCCCTTCGTCCCGCTTTCGTGCTTTTTGGGCAACACTGGAATCGCCCGGCACGAAGGCTCGATTGGCTCCTTTGCAGGAACCACGCTCATGGCCCTTTCCCCCCATTCCGCCGCCCAACATTCCATTTCCATGCGCCAGCCGCTCGCGCGCTTTCGCCAAGGCTTCACGCTCGTTGAACTGCTCGTGGTCATCGGCATCATCGTGCTGCTGGTGGGCATCCTGCTCGTCGCGCTCGGCAAGGTGCAGGCCAAGGCCAAACGCACCCAGACC
>CAZCGB010000627.1:0-2306 GCA_964498045.1 uncultured Isosphaeraceae bacterium | reverse complement strand
GCTGGTCATCTGGCTCTGCAGTTTGGCCATCGCCTTCGCCACGGCCCCCCCATTACCTGGCGCACAGGCGAAGCCGATGCGCCAGCCGGTCATCGCGTAGGCCTTGCTCAGTCCGTTGATGGTGATGACGCGGTCAGCGATCGACGGCAGCGAGCCGAGCGAGAGGTGCTTGATCCCGCCGAAGGTCAGTTTCTCATAGATTTCATCGGTGATGATGGCGATGTTCGGATGCGCCTCGAGCACCGCGGCGAACGCGCGCAATTCCTCCGGCGAATACATCGTGCCGCACGGGTTGCTCGGCGAATTGATGATGAACGCCGCGGTGTTCGGGGTGATGGCGTCGCGCAACTGCTTGGGCGTGATCTTGAAATCGCGATCGACCGAGCCGGGCACTTCGACGGCTTCGCCGCCGGCGAGTTCGATCATCGGGCGGTAACTCACCCATGCGGGCGTGGGCAGGATGACCTCTTGGCCCATTCCTACATCCAAAAGGCATTGCAGCGCGAGATAGATGGAGTGCTTTCCGCCGACAGAGATGACGATGTGCTCTGGCGCGCACGGAATGCCGTTTTCATTCTGCAATTTGCGGGCGATGGCGGTTCGGGCCGCCGGATCGCCTTCGGTGGCGACATACCGCGTCTTGCCGGCCAGCAGCGCGTCGATGGCCGCCTGGCGGATGGACATGGGCGTGTCGAAGTCGGGCTCGCCGGTGCCGAAGCCGATGACGTCCTGCCCTGCGGCGCGCATGGCTTTGCACCGCGCATCCACCGCGAGCGTGGAGGACGGCTTGATGCGCATCACGCGATCGGAGATTCGAAGCATGCCTGGCTGAGCATACCCGACGCCGGACGCACGCAGAGACTGCGGAGACTCGATCATGCGGGCAGGATACCCGCGAACTCACCGCTCCGGATGGTGCAGCTGTGCGTCACACCGGCCTCTCCGCCGCCCAGATTGGTTGCGCATCGACCGCTCACTTCCTGCCGGAGACCTGGGAACCGGTACATAGTTGTTGACACAACTATTGTCCAACCGTATGCTTCCGGCATGGCCGCTTCGACCTTGCAGCACGAAATCAAGAAACGCCGGCCGTTTGATCTGCCGGAGGAAGAGGCCCTGCTCAATCTCCGCCGCAGCGCATCATGGCTGGGCAACCAGCAGGAGCGTTTTCTCAAGGCCTGGGGCGTCAGCGAAGCCCAGTACAACGCCCTGCGCATTCTGCGCGGCGCGCGGCTCGGCGGCGACGCCGCCCTGCCCTGCCTCGAGGTCGCCGCGCGCATGATCGCCGCTGTGCCCGACATCACGCGCCTGGTCGACCGCATGGAGAATTCGGGGCTTGTGGAACGCCGGCGAACGAGCCATGATCGCCGCATCGTGCTGGTGTCGATCACGCGAGCCGGCCTCGATCTGCTCGCCCGCATCGACAAGCCTCTGGCCGAGTTCGTCAAGGGGCAACTCGGTCACCTGTCGCGCTCCGAATTGGGCGCGTTGAATCGACTCCTCGTCAAGGCCCGCCGATCGGGCAATTGAAGATCCTGGACCATTCATCTGTTCGCACAAAGAGAGCATTTCCCATGGCGAAGCATCCTGATCCATTGACCGTTCGCAAGGCTGATCATCCGATTGAACCGCTGTTCCTCAAGCGCTGGTCGCCCCGCGCCCTTTCCGGCGCGAGCGTTAGCGAAGCGGAACTGCATAGATTGTTCGAAGCTGCCCGCTGGGCTCCTTCCTCTTACAACGAGCAGGAGTGGCGATACCTCTACGCGCGGCGCGACACGCCGAACTGGCAGACGTTTATGAACATCCTGATGGAGGCCAACCAGGCTTGGTGTAAGGATGCGGCAGCGCTGATCGTGGTGCTGTCGAAGAAGACCTTTACCAAGACAGGCAAGCCCAACGGCGTGCATTCCTTCGATGCGGGACTCTCGGCCATGGCGCTGCTCTTGCAGGCCGCGGCGATGGGGTTGGTTGGGCACGGCATGGCGGGGTTTGACAAGGACAAGGCGCGCTCAGACCTCAAGATCCCCGATGATTTCAACGTCGAAGCCATGATCGCCATCGGCCACCACGGCGACCCCGACAAACTGCCCGAGGCATATCGCGGCGGCGAAGTGCCCTCAGGCCGAAAGAACATCAACGAAATCGCAAGGGAAGGCGTCTTCGCGTTCTGATGAAGAGAGGCAATAGGCATTGGGCGACAACTCACGCCTCTCCATATACTTGTTGAAACAATTATCTCGACCAGCGCGTTGTTCTCTCATCATGATCACCATCCGACCCTCCAACTCCCGCGGCCACGTCGATCA